>JBBSBT010000195.1:0-6196 GCA_038250985.1 Bacteroidales bacterium | reverse complement strand
TTCAGGGTTTCAAACTAATAGCTACATGGCAATTGAATGACTTTTGAAAGTGAAGAGTGAAAAGATAATCCATTGATTTTTTTTACTTTGAGTCGAAGTGCTGAAACTCGTAACCCTAAACGCCACAGGTATTGAACGCGACGTATTGAACCTTGAACCCTTGAACCTCTTAGGTCATTAATCACCCTTTAACAATTGAATGTCAACCGAATAACAACTTACAAATAACCTGAAAAGATGCAAGCACCCCTAGTGTTTATAGAAGAAGATAAATGTAAAGTATGTTATGCCTGTGTCAGGGTTTGCCCGGTTAAGGCGATTGAACTCAATCCATCGGGCGACTTTCCATACATTCAGCCTGATAAGTGTATTGGGTGTGGCAGTTGCCTTCTGGTATGTCATCCGGGAGCGATAAAATACTACAATTCGAAACCTGCTGTTAATGAGTTGATTAAATCAGAATCTAAAGTTGTTGCATTGGTCGACCCAAGCATCTCAGCCGAGTTCGACGACATTACCGATTACCGGAAATTTGTTACCATGCTGCTCGAAATGGGTTTTGATTATGTACATGATGTGTCATTCGGGGTCGATTTGGTAGCAAAAGAATACAACGAACTGATATCAAACTTTTTAGGAAAATACTACATACTCGCGAATTGTCCGCCTATTGTTTCGCTTGTGGAGAAATATTATCCCCACTTGTTAGTTAACCTCGCTCCTATCGTAAATCCGATGATTGCCATGGCAAAAGTGGTAAGGGAAATATACGACAAGAATATTAAAGTTGTTTTTATCGGGCCATGCATAGGTGCGAAAGAAGAGGCTGACCGGTTCGGCACAGATGCAAAGGTCGACGAAGTTCTGACTTTCGCAGAACTCAGGGAAATGTTTGATGAACTTGGCATCAAAGAAAGCAAAATCGAATTTTCGGAGTTTAACGAACCCCGGGGGTATAAAGGTTCTTTATTCCCGATCAGCACAGGGATCGTTCAGGCATCGGGACTTAACATGGATTTGCTTTCGGGAACGGTGGTCACCTCCGACGGGAAAGACCGGATAATGGCAGCCATAAGTCAATTTGAGGAAGGTATTGAATATATCAAAAAGCATTTCAGTATGTTTTATTGCGAAGGCTGTATGATGGGCCCGGGGATGAAACCCGGCGGGAAAAAGTACAACCGGCAGACTCTCACCAGGGTTTACACATCAAAAAGGTTGAAAAATTTCAACATGGCCATGTGGAACATCGAGATGAAGCGATTCCAGAATCTTGATTTAAAGCGGGATTTCAAAGCTAATGACCAGCGATTGCCCGATCCTCCTGAAGAAAAAGTGGAAGAAGTTCTTAAAATTATCGGGAAAAGCACCGAGGAGGAAAACCTGGGTTGTACGGCATGTGGGTATACAAGTTGTCGTGAATTTGCCATTGATGTTGCTAACGGAATCACACGTCCCGACATGTGCATCATGCATTCGCTAAAGAGTAAGCAGGATTACATCCGCACCCTGAAACTGACCAATGATAAACTTGCCAAAACCCAGCAGGAACTTCAAAACTCGGAGAAAAGAGCCCTGTCAGAAAAACAGATTGCACAGGATGCACTCGAAACCACTCAAACGATGCTTCATAAACTTCCTACGGCTGTGGTAATAGTGGATGAGAACATGAAAATCATCGGATCAAACGAAAGCTTTATTACTATACTGGGTGAAGAAGCCGCCGAAATAAACGAAATTATCCCTGGCTTGTTGGGAGCTGATTTAAAGACCCTGCTTCCCGTTCAGTTTTACAAGTTGTTTGCCTATGTATTGAGCAGCAATGATGACGTTGTTGGAAGGGATGTACGTTTGAATGATAAACTATTGAATGTCACTATCTTTACTATTAAAAAGAATAAAATTGTCGGCGCTGTGATCAGGGATATGGAAATGCCGGAAGTGCGTAAGGAAGAAGTTATAAACCGCGTAACCGAGGTAATTGAGCAAAACCTGGACCTGGTGCAGCAAATTGCATTCCTGTTGGGCGAAGGTGCTGCCAAAACGGAAAAAATGCTGAATTCGATTATTGAATCGCATAAGAGTAAGAAGTAGAAAGAATTCAAGGGTTCAAAGCTGCGCGTTCAAGAGTTCAAAGCTTCGCGTTCAAGAGTTCAAAGCTGCGCGTTCAAGGGTTCAAAGCTTCGCGTTCAAGAGTTCAAAGCTGCGCGTTCAAGGGTTTAAAGCTGCGCGTTCAAGGGTTCAAAGCTGCGCGTTCAATTTTTACAAACCGAACAATACATAAACGATTTATTTGAAAATACTATCGCGAAGCAGAAACCTTGAACATTGAACGCGCAAAGCGCATTGAACTTTGAACTTTTTTTTAAACAAAACAATAATTAAATAGGAAATTATAAATGATATAAGCAATACCCATGAGCGAAGGACAGTTTTATGTTGAAGTGAATAGTGTTCAGAAAAATCATGACCTCGAAAGGATATGCGGAGATAAATTCCTTTCGCGGCGTATTTACGAGGAGAACAGGATTATTGCCGTGCTTTCAGATGGCATGGGCCATGGCGTGAAAGCAAGTATGCTGTCGACACTCACTGCAACCATGGCGCTCAAATTCGCCGAAGAGCATAAAGAAGTCCGGAAAATTGCTGAAATCATTATGAACACCCTGCCTGTTTGCAGCGAACGGCAAATGAGCTATTCAACGTTTACTATAGTTGACATTGATATTGACGGAGAAACCCGCATACTCGAATATGATAACCCGCAAACCATTGTTTTGCGGGGCAACAAGCAGATAAACCCGGGTTGGGAGTATATTACCATGGATACGGAAAAGAACGCAGGAAAAGAGCTGCGTACCTGTGCATTCATGCATCAGAAAGAGGACCGGATCATCATCTGTTCCGACGGCGTTACCCAATCAGGGATGGGTAGTCCGAAATTCCCTTTTGGATGGGGAATCGAAAACCTGGAACAATATGTACAGCAACTGGTTAGTGCCGATCTCACGATTTCGGCCACACAACTGGCAGCCAAAGTAGTAAACATAGCCAATATAAATGACGCCTATCATCCTAAAGACGACACATCCTGCGCCGTTATCTATTTTCGCGAACCCAGGAAACTGCTTTTGTGCACAGGACCTCCTTACGAAGAAGTAAATGATGTGAAACTCGGGGAAGAGGTGAAAAGGTTCGAAGGCAAAAAGATTATTTGCGGTGCGACAACCGGGGATATTGTATCAAAACAATTGGGTCTCCCGATTGTGGACAGTTTCGAGTTCGACGATCCGGATTTGCCCCCTTTATCATTTATGGAAGGCATCGACCTGGTAACCGAAGGAATACTTACACTGGGAAAAGTATCGGATTTGCTCAAAACATATTCCCCCAGGATGAAACTCGGGAAAGGGCCCGCAGACAAAATTGTAAGGCTGTTACTCGACAGCGATGAAATTCACTTTATTATCGGCACCCGCATCAATATTGCCCACCAGGATCCCAACCTGCCGGTGGACCTCGAAATAAGACGAACCGTCGTAAAACGTATCAGGAGAACTCTGGAAGAAAAGTATTTGAAAGAGGTGGAGATCAGGTATATATAATCTTTTTTTTACAATACCACGAATGAGCAGGCTATTGAAGAAATCCTAAGGGGCAAACATTACTTTGTGATCATTGTGGCTTTGCGTGATGCCATTTCTCCCTTGCATACTCTTGAACACTTTGAGGATACATTGTTTTTAAAGTGAAATATGCTAAGTTTCAGATTATAGCTTCTTTTATTTCTTTTTCATCTTGAGGGTGTTAGAACAGCAGCCTCTATTCCTGGCAGTTTTGATTAGATTTTCCTCTCTTATTGAGTTTTTACAAAATTAAATCGTGAGTATAATCCGTTTAAAATGACACTTTCGTGCTATTGCACTTTCTTTATTCATGTTGTAATTTTGATTAAATTTAGGATAAACATGTTTTTATCACAGGATACAATAAAATCTCTTATAGAAATCCGGATATTATGGATCATTTAATCAAATCACAGACAAGAAAGTTCCTTTTAACTTTTGCTGTTATTATAGGCTTGGCATCCGCAAACTCATGCCGCGTAACCTTTGTTCCCAGCTATGATGCAGCTATTTCAGCACAAATTGAAAATACTGCCAAAGCTGTCGATAAGTTTTACCTGACTATGTTAGCAACAACAAAACCAGAAAATGAAGGCCGGGCTTTTGATAAATTTTCAGAAGATTATGTAAATATCGAAGTTGAATTAAATTCATTGATGCTTCAAAATAAAATTCGTCCGCTAAATGAGAATTCTACCCGGATTTGCGAAATCACAATTCAGTTATGGCTGAAATATAAACTGGAACACAAAAAGGACAATACATTAAGTGACGGGTTGATCAGATTAAATCAAAAAACCTTCAGTGACTTATTTTATGCCATGCAGGTAGCTGAAAAAGGGAAACAACTGGTTAACAATCCACCTGAATAACAACTTTTTAAAAACACAACAATGAGCTTCGATATAAGCAAAGTATTGGCTGATATGCTGTCAGCAATTAAAGGAGAAGTCGCAGATAACTGGGATGAAGTAAAGTCAGTGGCAAATCAATTCCTGCTGAATAGGAAAGATAGGCTTGGACTGCTGGCCCAACTCCGGATTGATGGTGAACTCAGCCAGGAGAAGTTTGAATCCAGACTCAATGATGAGAAACTTATTGTTGAAGCTGAATTGAATGCCATTGCTGTTATTTCGAAGGTCATTGCTCAAAACGCAGCTAATGCAGCAATTGATATTCTCAGCAAAGCCGTAAAAACAGCTATTTCGGCCGCTATTTAGCCTGATTTAAAATACTTTTTGAAAGCCTTTCTTACAAAAAAGGGTAAAACGGAAATTTATGAAAAGAATCGCAGTTTTTTGTGACGGAACGTGGAATACGCCTGATAAAACAGAAGAAGGAAAACTATGTCAGACCAATGTTGTAAAATTGGCAAATGCGTTAAGTCCTGCATCAAAAGACGGGAAAGTTCAGATGCTTTATTATGATACCGGTATTGGAAGCGAAGGCAGCATGAATCAACGTGTTTTTGATGGTGCAACCGGAACCGGCATCTCAAAAAAAATATTACAGGCATATAGTTTTCTCATCAGCAACTATGAACCCGGTGATGAATTGTTTTTTTTCGGGTTCAGCCGGGGTGCTTTTACTGTGCGCAGCTTAAGCGGACTTATACGAAACTCAGGGATTCTGAAAAAGGAAAATTTAAACCTGCTCGCAAAAGCATACAGTATCTACCATTCGCGCCATCCCCGGTATAATCCAAGGGAAATTGAAGCCACACTCTTTCGCAAAACCTATGCAGTTGAAGAAACTACAGTAATAAAATTTATTGGTGTATGGGATACAGTAGGTGCCCTGGGTAATCCTCTTTTTCTGAAAGGCATTACAAGTAAGCGAAACCAGTTCCACGACACCGATTTATCTTCAAGAATCAGGTATGCATTTCATGCACTGGCAATTGATGAGAAAAGAAAAAATTTCGAGGCAACTTTGTGGCATCAGCAAATTGAGTCACTTAACCAGGTGCTGGAACAGGTTTGGTTTCCTGGGGTTCACACTGACGCTGGAGGAGGCAATGCTGAAAATGAATCAGGATTATCTGATATTCCATTACAATGGATGCTCGAAAAAGCCGAAAGTTGTGATCTGAATTTCGACAATATAAGTTTAAACCCTGATCCGATGGCTGGCATGCATGAATCATACCGTGGATTCTATACCTTGATCAGAAAACTCTATCGCCCGATTGGGTTAGAAATTAAAGGAAGAGGAAATACAAACGAGTTTATCCATCCCTCGGTTTTGGAGAGATACAAAAACAACCCTTCGTACAGACCCGAAAATCTGGTTGAATATTTCAGGAAACATCCTGAGTTAAATCCTGGTTGTGATTAGTGGTGAGGCTAATATTGTTTATTTTTTGATTTTTTGTTCTGCTCTCAGTAAATTCTCTCTCACCCTGAATTCAACAATATTAGTGTTGATGTCCTATGGAATCAGCTTATCAAGCGGAAACTGAACTGTGCCTTTTGATAATTCATATACGGATTGTTCTTTCTTAAACGCTTCAATTCCGGATGATGTCGTATAAAAATTAAAATGATTTTTATTAGCGGCAAAATGAACCA
>JBBSBT010000194.1:0-6216 GCA_038250985.1 Bacteroidales bacterium | reverse complement strand
AGATATTAACTAACAGAACTGCAATCTGATAAGTTGGTATAAGCCTACTCCCTCCCTGTTTTCAGGGAGGGTCGGGGTGGGTAAATCAAGAAACAAGTCATTTCTGTATCTTTCCAGATACTCATTATTTTTTACATACATTTGCAGCATAATTTTTTAAATGAAGGTTTTAGCTGTCATATTATCTTTTTACCTTTTAATTCTCACTGCAATCCCATGCATTGATAGCTATTATGATGCTAATACGTCTTGTAAAACAGAACTCACCCAACAGAACCCGGATAATCATCATCACAGCGATTCCGATAATTGTTCCCCTTTCTGTACCTGTAACTGTTGCGCTACATCTGTAGTTTTCCAGTCTCAGATGGCTCAGCTTACTTGTTTCCCGTTTACAGCAAAACAGTATTTTTCGGGTACTTCCGTATTTATTTCTGATCCTTTAGCCACCATCTGGCAACCTCCTAAAATAGTTTAATACTTATACCAAATGGTATTTGCTGATTCATGCATCCTTTATGCAACGAATTCAGTTATGCATAGTATTAACTTTTTAGTGAGTAAATATGATAGAACGAATCATTTATTTTTCAATAAAGAATAAATTCATTGTCGGACTTTTTGTAGTAGCATTAATCGCATGGGGAACGTATTCCCTGACCCGTTTGCCTATTGATGCCATACCCGACATTACCAACAACCAGGTACAGGTTATTTCACTTGCACCCTCACTGGCAGTACAGGAAGTTGAAAGTTTCATTACGGCTCCCATCGAAGTTGCCGTTGCCAATATCCCAGATATTATTGAACTGCGCTCCATTTCGCGTCTGGGATTATCTGTGGTAACAGTTGTATTTAAAGATGGTGTTGATGTGTATTGGGCCAGGCAACAGCTGAGTGAACGACTGAAAGAAGCCGAAGAAGTTATTCCGCCCGGGCTGGCCAAAATTGAGCTTGCTCCGATTTCGACAGGTCTTGGCGAAATTTACCAATACCGCCTTGCCCTGGATAAAGGCTATGAGAAAAAATATTCACTGATGGAACTGCGCACCATACAGGACTGGGTGATACGCCGCGAAATGCTTGGCACACAAGGTGTAGCGGATATCAACAGTTATGGCGGTTTTGTTAAGCAGTATGAAATTGCAGTGAATCCCGAAAGACTCAGGGCAATGAATCTCACGCTTACCGATATTTTCCAGGCTCTCGAAAAAAACAACGAGAATACCGGCAGTGCTTATATCGATAAGAAACCTGCAGCCTATTTTATCCGCGGCATCGGACTGGTTAAAACGCTTGAGGATATTGAAAAGATACGGGTTAAAACCAATTCGTCCGGAATTCCTGTTTTAATACGCGACGTGGCAACGGTTCAGTATGGAAATGCCATCCGTTATGGCGCACTTGTGGTGGATACCACCGAAGCTGTTGGCGGCGTGGTTATGATGCTGAAAGGTGCTAATGCCCACGAGGTTGTCGATAATGTAAAAACGAGGATTCAATCTATTCAGAAATCACTGCCAGCCGGAATTACTATCGAACCTTACCTGAATCGTTCCGACCTGGTGAGTCGTGCCATAGGCACTGTTTCCCGGAACCTGGTGGAAGGTGCGTTGATTGTAATTTTCATCCTTGTAATTTTACTCGGAAATGTGCGGGCCGGGCTGATTGTAGCTTCGGTAATTCCGCTTTCAATGCTGTTTGCCATTTCGATGATGAATATTTTTGGTGTTTCGGGCAATCTGATGAGCCTGGGAGCGATTGATTTCGGTTTAATAGTAGATGGTGCGGTAATTATTGTCGAAAGCGTTGTTCATCGTATAACGCAAAGTAAACATCATCATGTCGGTGTTGGCAGGCTTACACAGCAGCAGATGGACGAGAGTGTTTTTGAATCGGCTAAACGCATGATGAGTTCGGCCACTTTCGGACAGATCATAATCCTGATCGTTTATATCCCGATCATGGCCTTGGTAGGTATTGAAGGAAAAATGTTTCAGCCTATGGCACAGGTGGTTGCGTTTGCGCTGATAGGTGCAGCTATACTTTCACTTACCTATGTTCCACTGGCTTCATCCTTGTTCCTGAGTAAAAATACCGTTCATAAACGAAATTTTTCGGATAAGCTGATGGACTGGTTTCACAAGGGCTTTAACCCGGTAATTAATTTTGCGCTAGGTCATAAATTGCTTGTGTCAGTTTCGGCAGTTTTGTTGTTCGTGTTTAGTTTGTTTGTATTCAATAACTTAGGCGGAGAGTTTATTCCCCAGCTTGAAGAAGGCGACCTGGCAGCAGGAGTAATGACCTTACAGGGCAGTTCGTTGAGTAATACGGTTGAAACTGTAGTTAAAGCCAATAAAATCCTTCTCGATAATTTCCCGGAGATTAAACATACGGTTTGTAAAATCGGGGCAGGCGAAATTCCTACTGATCCTACACCCATGGAAACCGGAGATTATATTATTACACTCAAAGATAAAAGCGAGTGGACATCCGCCAAAACCCGTGAAGAATTGGTTGCAAAAATGGAAGAAAAACTTGTCGTTCTGGCTGGTGTTAAATTTGAGTTCCAGCAACCAATACAGATGCGCTTCAACGAGCTTCTTTCAGGATCGAGGCAGGATATAGCGCTGAAAATATTTGGCGACGACCTGAATACGTTGTCAGGAATTGCTTCGGATGCTGAAAAAATAATCCAGGGAATTGATGGCGTTGCAGATCTGAATGTGGAAAAAGTTACCGGCCTGGCGCAGGTCCAGGTTGAGTTTAACCGCGACCGGCTGGCACAATATGGCATTTCAGTGGATGATGCAAACCAGGTGCTTCGGGCAGCATTTGCCGGAAGCGAAGCCGGAGTTGTATACGACGACGAAAAGAGATTTGGTCTTGTTGTTCGCCTTGATGAAGACTATAGGAAAAGTCTGGATGATGTAAAAAATCTTTCGGTTGCGTTGCCAAACGGTTCCCAGATCACATTTGAACAAATTGCTGATATCTCAATAAAATCAGGTCCTGCACAGGTTTCGCGTGAAGATACCAAACGTCGCATCACAGTTGGTTTTAATGTGCGTAATCGCGATATCGAGAGCGTTATTGATGAGGTTACGTCCAAAATTGATAAGCAGGTTAAACTTCCGACAGGTTATTATTTGTCGTATGGCGGACAGTTTCAAAATCTGCGGGCAGCGAAAAACAGGCTTGCCATTGCAGTACCTGCAGCGCTTATGCTGATCTTCGTTTTACTTTATTTCACTTTTCACTCGGTAAAACAATCGTTGCTGATATATTCGGCGGTGCCCCTGGCAGCCATTGGAGGAATATTTGCCCTTTATTTACGCGGAATGAATTTTTCGATTTCGGCAGGCGTCGGATTTATTGCTTTGTTTGGTGTAGCCGTTCTGAATGGAATTGTTTTGATAGCCGAATTTAACCGCCTCGAAAAAGAAGGAATTACGGATATTATTGAAAGAGTGAAAAAAGGTCTTCACACTCGTTTACGACCGGTAATAATGACTGCTGCAGTGGCATCAATGGGTTTCCTTCCCATGGCATTGTCAACATCTGCCGGGGCAGAAGTTCAAAAACCTCTGGCCACGGTTGTAATCGGAGGACTTATTACAGCCACGCTTCTCACCCTGGTTATTTTACCGGTTTTCTACATCATTTTCTCGTCGCGTAAATTCAGATTTTCAATGAAAAAGAAACCTGTGAAAACAATTACAATGCTGTTGCTTTTTTTTATAAGCATATCATTTATAAACACCGCCAAAGCGCAGAGTCCAAAAACGATCAGGTTGAATGATGCCATTCAACTCGCCCTGGACAGTAATCTTTCCATACGTTCATCCGTTTATTCACTTGAAGCTCAAAAGGCGCTGAAAGGCTCATCATGGGATATTCCTAAAACTGCCGTTGAAGCACAATACGGTCAATTCAATTCGTACAGCAAGGATAACAGCTTTACTGTTTTGCAAACCATGGCGTTCCCAACAGTTTACAGCAAGCAGGGAAAACTGGCTTCCGCCGGCATAAAAAGCAGTGAATGGGAATTGAAAGTAACTCAACTGGAGATTGCCACAAAGGTAAAACAGGTTTACTGGCAATTGGCTTACCTGGTGGGGAAACAAAAACTGCTTGTTTACCAGGACAGCTTGTTTTCAGGATTTCTGCGGGCTGCTGAATTACGTGCTAAAGCGGGTGAGACGAATAAACTGGAAATGATAACTGCCCGGTCACAAAGTTTTGAAATCAAAAACCAGCTCCAGCAAGTTTCGACGGATGTAGGAATAACTTCACGAAAACTTCAGAATATCCTGAACACATCGGAACCATTTCTTCCGGAGGATACACTTTCGAAACTGCAAGTCCTGCTTCTGTTGCCTGATTCGCTAACTATTACCAAAAACCCTTCCCTGGGATTTATACGACAACAGGTGGAAGTTTCAGGTGCGGAGCAAAAGCTGGAGCAAAGCAGAGCCTTGCCCGATATTACTTTAGGGTATTTCAGCCAGACTATGCGTGGAACCCAGGATGTAAATTCAATTCCCCGCAGTTTTGGCCCCGGTGACCGCTTTAACGGTTTCCAGGCTGGAATTACGATTCCACTTTGGTACAAGCCTTTTTCATCCAAAGTAAAATCAGCCGGCATAAGGCAGGATTTAGCCCGTACGAACGCGGAAAATTATTTAAAGACACTGAACTCTGAATATGCCTCCCTGATCGACGAATACAACAAATACAGTAAAAGTGTCGGTTTTTATGAAAAGCAGGCAATTCCCGAAGCAGACTACATTATCGAACAATCAGGCCGAAGCTACAAAGCAGGCGCACTGGATTACCTCGAATATATTCTGAGCCTTAACCGCGCACTTTCCATCAGGCAAAACTACCTGGATGCACTAAACAACTACATGCAGACTATTATCAACATCGAATACATCACAGGCAAAACATTGTAAAACAAATTTATCATGAAAACATATAATTTCAAATCCTTACTTATCATACTGATTCTTTCGTTGTCAGTACTCTCATGCAATAAGGCTAAAAATAGTCTTGAAGTGAAAGAAATGGAAGTTCTGCCGGAGGATATCGTTGAATTACGCGACGACCAGGCCAAACTTGCCAATATCGAAACCGGAGCAATTGAACTGCGTTCACTCAACGGAACTCTCAAAGTGAGCGGACTTGTAACGGTTTCGCCACAAAACATGGCTACAGTCAGCATGCCTATGGGCGGATTCGTGAAAAGCATTGCCCTTATGCCGGGAAATTCAGTACGCAAAGGCCAGACACTTGCAATGCTTGAAAACCAGGATTTTGTTGATATTCAGCAAAATTATCTTGAAGCCAAAAACAAGCTCGAATTTGCTGAAGCCGATTTTAAAAGGCATTCGGATCTTTATAAGGACGATGTGTATTCGCAGAAAAACCTCCAGCAGGTTACCGCCGATTACAAAAACCTGAAAGCCCAGGTTAGAGCGATGGAGCAAAAACTTGCTCTTATCGGCATCAATCCGGTGAATCTTACTGAAAATAACATTTCCCGCTCCATTGCAGTCACTTCGCCTATTTCCGGATTTATAAAAGCTGTGAATACCAATATCGGAAAATTTGTTGCCCCCACAGATATTCTGTTCGAGATAGTTAACAGCGATAAACTCCTAATTGAATTGACCTTATTCGAAAAAGATGCGGATAAGGTTGCCATTGGTCAGAAAATCAGGTTCTTTATAAACAACGAAACCGAACAGCACGATGCTGTAATTTATCAGACCGGCCGGTCGATAAATTCCGACAGAACGTATAAAGTGTATGCAAGTGTTATCGGGGTTTGCAAAAACATCATCCCCGGCATGTATGTAAACGCGTTGATAGAAGCTACCGGTTCACAGGTTGCATCATTGCCATCCGAAGCTGTTGTAAGCTTTGATGATAAAGATTACATCTTTGTTTTTGACAAAAACAAGGAAGAAGACGGTAAGCCTTTTACTGAATACCGTATGATTGAAATCCACAAAGGAGTTACCGACAACGGCTTTACCGAAATCAGCCTGCCCGAAGGATTCGATATAAAAACAGCAAAAGCTGTAATAAAAGGAGCCTACAACCTGCTTTCGGCCAAGAAAAACGCGGGTGAAATGAGCTGTTGAAAGATACGCTCAAGCTGACAATGATTTCTGATTCAACCTCACTTTCAATTCAGGGAGTTTTTTT
>JBBSBT010000193.1:0-6217 GCA_038250985.1 Bacteroidales bacterium | reverse complement strand
GAATACTCCGGAATGTTGCCGAGTATGTAATCCGTATTTACAAATGCATACTTCTGGGCTGAAGCGCCAAAGCCAAAAGCAAAGATGATAGCTGTTATTAAAAGAATTTTTTTCATAGTATTTCTACCTTAGGATTGATATAACTATAATTACCGTTCGTATGTATGAGTTCAATATCAAAAAACCTGCCAAAGCTATTAATCAATGGAAGAATTCATTGAAAAATGGAATTGTCCCTTATTAGCATCAGGCATACCAGGTATTTTATCAAAACCATAACCCCAGTCGAGGCCAAGTAAACCAAACATAGGCAGGAACACCCTCACCCCGATACCGGCGGACCTTCGGTCATCGAATGGATTAAAATCGCGTAGTTTTGCCCAATCGTTACCTGCTTCCAGAAAGACAAGTCCGTATATGGTTGAATTAGGATTCAGTGACAAAGGATAACGCAGTTCGAGTGTACTCTTATTAAATACAACGCCTCCGGCAGGTCGGCTGGAAATGCCGGCATCGGGAGTCATACTCTCGTTAGCATACCCCCTGAAACCTAAGAGTTGACGCCCGTCGATAGCGGAATAACCCGACATACCGTCACCACCCATAAAATACCGGTTAAATGGCGTAACTTCAATATCATTGGAATATTTACCCAGGAATCCTAACTTCACCCTGGCCATCAGCACAAGGTCGCCTACAATCTGCTGGTAAAATGCACCACTCATTTTCCACTGGTTAAATTCAATAAGACGGTATTTGTTATCATTACTTTTTGCTGCAAAAGCATCGGGAGATAACTTCGAATACGGCGGAGTGAGTTCGAGTGAGAGATTAAACTCCGAACCGGCACGAGGAAATATCTGAGCATCGGTTGAGTATCGGCCTAAAGCAATGGTATATGAATAACTTTGGTATAAACCACTTTGCTGTTTACCAAATAAAACATATTGATCCAGGTTGTAATGTTGCAGGCTGATAGTTTGTGACAGGTTAAAATAGTTATCAGGCCAGTTCAAACGGCGGCTGAAAGTAAAAGACAAACCAGTGATATTGTAGCCATAATAAGAAGCGTCGGTTTTTGCTAAACCATTATTAAATGCGGAGACAAAAGTGGATACACTCAACTGGTTAGGTTTTTTACCACCCAGCCATGGTTCAGTAAATGAGGCGCTGGCACTTAAATATCCCTTACCATAAGACTGAAGCCGTAAGGAAAGTTTTTGCCCGTCGCCTGAGGGAATTGGCCGCCAGGCTCCTTTTGTGAAGAAATTGCGAGCCGAGAAATTATTAAACGAAACACCCAGGGTACCTATTAACCGGCCATAACCCCATCCGCCTGAAAGTTCAAGCTGATCCGAAGAGGTTTCTTCGACTTTATAAGCTACATCCACGGTTCCGTTGGTAGGATCAATATTGGGCGTTTGTATATCGATTTTCTCCTGGTCGAAATACTTAAGCTGAGTAAGCGAGGTGCGGCTGCGTAAAATATCGGAACGGCTGAAGAGCTGACCGGGCCTTGAGTATAATTCCCTGATGATCACATGATCGTTGGTCCTTGTATTTCCGGAAACAGTAACCCGGTTGACATTCATTTGCCGCCCTTCACGAATACGTATCTGCAGATCAATGGAATCGTTTTCCGCACTTATCTCAATGGGTTCAATGGAACAGGTCAGATACCCGTCATCAACAAATAAACTCATTAAATCTATACCATTGGGATTGAATTGCAGTGAAGAATTCAACTGTTCCTGGTTGTATACATCGCCTTTGCGGATACCCAGCAGCATAGCCAGTTCCGCAGCTGTGAATTTATTATTCCCGACAAATGAAATATTGCGGTAATAGTATTTGTTCCCTTCGTAAACATTAAGATCAATCGTTATACTGTTGCGGCCTGATTTATAAACAGAATCTTTAATCAATGTAGCATCCCGGTATCCATTTTCATAGAATTTATTAACGAGTGAATTCTTATCCTCATCATAATCCTTTTCAATAAATTTTGAAGATTTGAGCCTGGGTTTAAAATTTTTATCCCTGACATCCTGCACATAGGCCGGGTAATCCTTTAATTTCCCTTTAAGCAAATAAGGGAAAAATCCGAAAAGAGATTCCTGCAATGTATACAACGCCCTGTAGGAACCTTTTTCCTTAGTCTTTTTTAAAGCCGATTTCAGGGTAATATCACTAACATTTTTGTTGCCGATTATATTAATCTTTTCGATTTTAACCCGGCCGCCTTTATTGATTTTAAAATCCAATGCAACATTATTCAGTAAGAGCGTATCCTTGATTTGTGTAATAATTACTTTAGCATCAAAATATCCTTTACCTATATAGTGCTTTTTAATGGTATTGCTTGCCCGCGTAAGCAGATTATCGGTCACAACATCTCCCTTTGAAATTTTGATTTTATCTTTTAAATCGTCTGCTTCTCCTTTTCGTATGCCACTAAAGGTAAATTTTGACAACCGGGGTCTCTCTTGCAATCTTATTTCGAGAAAGATCTGATCGTCCTGCACCCCAGTGGCAATAATTTTCACATCTTCAAAAAGCCCTTGCTGCCATAGTTTATCCATAGCTGAACGAATGCGTTCGCCGGGAATATCTATTTTATTGCCAACCTGCAATCCTGATAATGAAATCAATACGGAACTGTTAAGATACTGAACGCCTGTTACAGTTATCCCTCCGATAGTATATTTCTGCGGAAGGCTATAATTAATATCAGGAACCTCTTCAATTGTCGAATTCTGTGCCATTGCCGGCAAGGAGAGTATTGAAATTAGAATACATAGTAAAGTTAAGCGCCTCAGTGTCATCCTTTGCAATTTATAATTTGTTCACTTGTTTTACCAAACCGCCTCTCGCGGTGCTGGAAATCAATAATAGCTTCGTAAAGATCTTCTTTACGAAAGTCGGGCCAGAGTTTTGATGAAAAAAACAATTCGGTATAAGCCGTTTGCCACATCAAAAAATTACTTGTTCGGTATTCGCCACTGGTACGTATAAGCAACTCGGGATCAGGAAGATCAGGGGCGTTCATATTGGCAGATACCATTTTTTCGTTTATCTGGCTCGGGTCAAGTTTTCCTTCCTTCACATTTTCGGCTATCTTTTTAATGGCATCCACTATCTCCCACCGGCCACTGTAACTCAAAGCAAGGAATAAATCCATACGTGTATTGTGTGAAGTTTGTTCCATCGCATCTGCAAGTTCTTTTTTTACCTGCGGAGCCATACTATCTATATTACCAATCACTCTGAGCCTGATATTGTTATCGTTAAGCGTTTTAATCTCATTACTGATGGTTATGACTAAGAGATGCATTAATGCATCCACTTCGTCTTTGGGCCGGTTCCAGTTCTCGGTTGAGAAGGCATACAGAGTTATATACCTTATGCCAAGTTCAGCTGCAGCCTCAGCGGTTTCGCGTACGGACTGCACCCCGTTGTTATGACCAAAAACACGTTGCTCGCCCCGTTGCTGCGCCCACCTGCCATTGCCATCCATGATAATGGCAATATGCTTTGGCAGCCTGGTTTTATCAATGGTATCGATCAAATTGTGCTTCTCTATCATTTTCGACAAATTTAGGCTTTTGTCATTTACTGCAAGAGCCCCTTTTGTTAATTATTCTTAATGTGTTTTATGCTGACTGATATACCCGTAATTTACTAGTATCCTTCACGTTGGTGATCAAGGCAGCTCTCTTTCTTCAACATCCTTATTTTTATTGTTAGCGAAACCCCGGCAAACGAATACCAATCCATATTACCTGAATTCCCGCGTTGCATTCCTGATGTGTGTGTAAGTGTCGGATCCGATGCCATTCCGCTCACCCCCGCATTTGACGGATTGTCAAGATAATATAACGTACTTACGTCATCGAGGTAATCCGTTGTGGTTCTGCGCATACCCCATTCGGCTCCCACGCCAATAAGTTTACTGACGCTGTATTTTACACCCAGTCCGAAAGGTATACTAAAAGCATATAAATTATATGGAACTCCCTGACCTTCTGTAAGCAACGGCTGCAACTCCACCCGTCCTCCCGGGATATTCCCATAAGGCTTGAAAAAAAATACGGATGCTCCTCCGAAAATGTAGGGTGTTACAGGATGCATTTTGCTGCCAATGAAATAATCAAAAAAGTTTATCTCCAGTTGTATCCCGCCTTCATATATTTTCGATTCAAAGTTAAGGTTACGGTCCGGATTGGCTTTACTTACGGCATCGTCTCCAGCAACTGTTCCCAGCAAACCATGCACCCGCACCGAAATGCGCGTATTGAAATTTTGTCGGTACATGATACCAAACGCAGGTTTCGACATCAGGAAGGGAGTTGATGGATTGAGATCGCCCATATAATATGTAACGCCTCCCAATACACCCAGATCTCCTGATTTCTGAGCCTGCGTTAATGGCGCACAAAGCACCAGAAACATGAATAAAATACTGATTTTTTGCATATTTTTTTGAGCGTGCAAAGGTAGTATTAATATTGATATAGAGCGCATAGTATTAGTATCAGTCACAATTTATGATTTCACATTTAATAAAGGAATGATTCCCGGTACGAGGCACAAATTGAGGTTGAGAGTATCGTAGACTAGAATACCGGTTTCGGGATTTCCCGGATGAAGAGTTACATTTTAAAATTTAACCTGCTGCACTGTATTATTCTAAACTCCTCATTTTTATGTGTTTGCCATAAAACATAACAAGGTTCAATACCCCTATGGAATTGAACCACTTAACAGTTGATTTAAAAAGGCTAGGTAAAATTTTTGCGAAAATTTCATTTTCTGCCAATCTGCATCATCAATTGCGGATATCGGATCCCCAGTTAAGTTTTGCCCGTATGGTTGAAAAAAAGTTCTCATTCTGACGCTGTACCAGGTTTATTTCAAATTCCGCCTTTCCGACAACCAGTTCAACATCAGGGGTAATGACACTGGATTGCGAATCCAGTCCTACAAGTGCCTGGTGATCACGACTGTCAACCCTGATACGGATAAGGCTTGTATCAGGAATAACGACCGGCCGCACGGATAAATTGTGCGGAGCTATAGGAGTAATAACAAAATTACTTGAATCAGGTGTAATAATGGGGCCTCCGCAACTCAACGAATAAGCAGTTGATCCTGTAGGCGTAGCTACAATAAGCCCATCGGCCCAATAAGAATGAAGCAAATGATCGTTAACCCATACATGGACGACTACCAGTGATGAATTTTCTTTCTTATTGATCGAAAGCTCATTAAATGCAAAATTAAAATCACTGAACAGGTTTTGTGGCGAATGCAAGCTAATGAGCGTCCGTTTTACAATACGGTAGCGATTCCCGAGAATATCCTCAACAGCTGATATGATTTCACTACGTGGAATGCTCGACAGGAAGCCCATGGTTCCCAGGTTAATACCGGATATAGGAATACCCGAATCGCGCACCAGCCTAACCGAATGTAGCATGGTGCCATCGCCACCAACCGAAAAAAGCAGGTCGGCCCGCCCTTTCAGGTCCGAATGATCATTGAACAAGGCAACTTCCTGTTGGAATATAATTTTATCTTTCAGGAACTCATGGAATGGTTTCCATATAAGTAGTTGGCAACCATGGCTTTCAAGAGCTTCAGTCAGGGTACGAAAATACCCAAGCTGGTCCAAATTAAAATCTTTCCCGAATAATGCAATTCTCACTTTGTTTGGATTTGTGTGGTTAAAAAATACTTTTAAACATCATGAACTCTGTAAATACAACCGTTATATCCCTGTAATAAAGTGAATAAAGATACCACTTTTACCTGATTTGTTAACAGCATATTCAATCCGCACTACTTTATCATAATAAGTAACAAAGTCAATACCTAAACCAGTGCCTGCCAGTAATGTGTTGGGCATTTTATTGTTATTTTGTCCGATCCATTGTGGCTGCCACACATAACCGGCATCAGCAAAAGCTGTAAGGTATATAGCATAGTGTATAAGACCGAACTTAGGTGCTGGTATAAACGCTATATTGTATGTCTGTTCCGGAACCAATGCGAATTTAATATTCGTGCGGACCAATCCGAAATGTTTTCCATCGATCACATTATACTCATACCCTCTTACATAATCGCGGTTATACCCTAATCCCTTTATCAAGAAATAGGGCTGCCATGCTGCCGTCGAAATCTTGCCAATAAAAGAAAGGCCCCCAAACCAGCG
>JBBSBT010000192.1:0-6248 GCA_038250985.1 Bacteroidales bacterium | reverse complement strand
CATCTGCTCGACAAAATATTGGATGCCGGTGTTACAGTGCTGAAAATTGAAGGCCGTGGCCGCTCGCCTGAATACGTGAAAACCGTTACACGTTGTTACAGCGAAGCCGTGAGCGCTTATTTCAACGGCGAATTTACGCCTGAAAATGTGGCGCGTTGGGATCAGGAACTGGCCACCGTTTATAACCGTGGTTTCTGGGAAGGATATTATATGGGACGCAAACTGGGTGAATGGTCGCCGGTGCACGGATCGCAGGCAACGACAAAGAAAATATATGTAGGCATAGTTGCCAATTACTTCGCAAAATCCGGTATTGCCCATATCCGGATGGATTCGCACGATATTTCGAACGGTGATATGATTGAAATTATCGGACCAACAACAGGCGTTTACGAAACAGTTTTATCGGGATTGGTTAAAAATGAACAATCCTGCGAGATAGCTGTAAAAGGCGATGACCCTACTTTCCCGGTTTCCAGAACCGTAAGAAGACGAGATAAGGTGTATAAAATAGTTTCAACAAAGTAAAGATTCAATCCCGATAGCTATCGGGACCAAATCCGACATCAAAAATCCGACATCCGAAATTCCCTATGCTCACTAACCACCACACACATAGCCTTTACTCCGACGGCTCATCACATCCCGAAGAATATGTTTTAGCCGCTATCGAAAAAGGATTCAACCTACTGGGTTTTACCGAACATTCGCCTTTGCCGTTTGAAAATAATTTCTCCTTTAAAAGAGAAAGTAAAGAAGAATATATGGCATTGATGAATTCGCTGAAACAAAAATATTCAGGGCAGATTTCCATATATTCCGGAATGGAAATGGATTATATTCCAGTCATGTCCGAAAATTTTTCGAAAGTAAAAGCGGAATACAAGTTGGATTATTTGATCGGTTCGGTGCATCTGGTTCGACCTGCCGATAAGGATGAACTCTGGTTTACCGATGGCCCCGATTACAGAACGTACGACAAGGGATTGAACGAATTATTCGAAGGCGATATTCGCAAAGCGGTTACTACATATTACAAACAGCTGAACGAAATGATCGAAACCCAGCATTTCGATATTATTGGTCATTTTGATAAAATAAAAATGCACAACCAGGATCGTTTTTTCAAAGAAGATGAAGCCTGGTATTTAGCTTTGGTTAACGAAACCCTTTCATTAATCCAGGATCGCGATATCATCGTGGAGGTGAATACGCGCGGCATTTATAAGCAGCGCTCGGAAACCACTTACCCGGGATTGGATATTCTGAAACAGATAAAGGCGATGCGGATCCCGGTAATGGTAAATTCGGATGCGCATAAACCTCATGAACTGGATGGGGAATTTGAATATGGATTTTCACTTTTGAAAGAGGCTGGAATTGATGAGGTGGTTTATTTTAAGGGAAATGGCTGGGGTTTTGAAAACATAAAATAATATACCCCAAATTGATCCAAAGGAATAAAAAAACAGTTAGCGCTGCTTTTCTGATTATAAATATGTTACGCCAGCATCCGGGAATATTCAATGATAATTATTTCAAAGAATCGGATAATTGTATCTTTTAAAACAAACTTTCCACCTGTAGGATGGTTATTTATATTAAAATATTAACAAACATTTAACATTTCAATTAAGATGATTATTACATTTGGTTTCCATAGTGCAATCACGGGTAACTCATTTTGTTTATAATCGATTTAAGTTTCTGAAAACCAGTACATCTAACCTTTGAATTAAATTTTCCCATGGAAGTTGAAATTTTAGCCAGGATTCAGTTTGCATTCACTATTGCCTTTCATTACATCTATCCGCCTCTCAGTATCGGGCTTGGTCTTATCATGGTGATCATGGAAGGCCTTTACCTGAAATCAGGGGATAAAATATATGAAAAAATGGCGCGCTTCTGGACGCGGATATTTGCCCTTACATTTGGAATCGGCGTGGCAACCGGTATTGTGATGGAATTTGAATTCGGCACCAACTGGGCAACCTATTCCAAATATGTTGGCGATGTATTCGGAAGTGCTTTGGCAGCAGAGGGTATTTTTGCCTTTGCCCTCGAGAGCGGTTTCCTTGGCATCTTGTTGTTTGGATGGAACCGGGTAAGTAAAACAGTTCATTTTATTGCTACCCTTGGCGTTTGGCTGGGTTCTATGTTTTCGGCCGTATGGATTGTAGTGGCTAACAGTTGGCAGCAAACTCCGGCGGGGTATCATATTGTTGGTACGGGAATGTCGGCCAGGGCCGAAATTACAGATTTCTGGGCCATGGTTTTCAATCCTTCGAGTGTCGACAGGCTTCTGCATGTTTGGGTAGGCGCTATTCTTTCGGGCGCTTTCCTGGTGCTAAGTGTACATGCTTATTATCTTATCCGCAACCGTTACACGGAGCTTTCGCAGATAGCATTTAAGATTGCACTGGTGGTTGCAGCTGTTTTTTCATTTTCCCAATTATTAACCGGGCACAAAGCCGCTATCGGTGTTTCGATAAATCAGCCAGCCAAACTCGCCGCATTCGAAGGGCATTTCGATAGCCTTGCCGTTGCCGATATGTATCTGTTCGGCTGGGTGGACAAAGAACACCAAAAGGTAACCGGCCCCAAAATTCCTGGTGGACTGAGTTTCCTGACAAGCTTTGACTTTAAAAAGCCGCTGAAGGGAATAAATTATTTCCCGGTCGATGAGCAGGTTCCACAGGTTAATGCTGTGTTTCAGTTTTATCATATAATGATAGCCATTGGCATGACCATGATTGGGCTAACCTTGTTTGCATCCTGGCTTTGGTGGCGTAAAAAACTATTTCATTACCGCTGGTTGTTATGGATATTTGTATTTGCCGTTTTTTTACCTCAGATCGCCAACCAGGTAGGCTGGTTTTCGGCTGAAATGGGCCGTCAGCCATGGGTGGTATATGGCTTACTCCGTACATCCGATGCTTTTTCGAAGTCAGTAGGAGCCAACCAGATTGTTTTTTCACTCATTATGTTTGCCTTCATCTACGTTCTGCTTTTTGCCCTGTTTATATACTTGCTCGACCGCAAGATAAAACATGGACCTTATGACGAATCGGATGATGATGAGGACCGGCCGTTACAACGTGAAATCGCCGAAGTACTCGAACACAGGTAAAAAGTAAAACAAAGTAAGATTATGGAAACGATATTTGGAATAGATTATCCGACACTCTGGTTCCTGGTAGTAGGCGGGCTTTTTTCGGGATACTCCATCCTGGATGGCTTCGACCTGGGAGCAGGAGCATGGCACTTGTTTTTTCGCAAGGAAGAAAGCCGGCGTATAGCACTAAACGCCATAGGACCGGTATGGGATGGAAACGAAGTATGGCTGGTAATCGGAGGAGGTGCATTGTTTGCCGGTTTCCCGGTTTTATATGCCAGCCTTTTCTCGGCCATGTATATTCCTTTTATGCTTTTCCTGGCGTTTCTCATTTTCAGGGCTATTTCCATTGAGTTCCGCTCGAAGGAACCCATGTTATGGTGGCGCAAATTGTGGGATATTTGTTACAGCGTTTCGAGCGCCATGCTTGCTTTCCTGCTGGGAGTGGTACTTGGAAATATACTACAGGGAATTGCTATTGGTAAAGATTTTGAATACCAGGGTAGCTGGCTCCAGTTCCTGAATCCTTATGCCATTATGGTTGGGTTTACTTCGCTGGCATTATTTATGGTTCACGGTGCTATTTACCTTGCCATGAAAACCGAAGGAAGGTTATTCGATAAAGTCACTAAACTATTGAAGCGTGCCATCCTGGTTTTTGTTGCTGTTTATTTGCTGACTACCGGCTATACGCTACTGTTTATTCCTCATCTCTCGGATCATTTGTTCCGGAATCCTTACCTGTTTATTGTGCCTTTCCTGGCCTTTCTGAGCATTGCCAATATCCCCAGGCTGGTGAGCAAAAGCAAATACCGGCAGGCATTTATGTTTTCGTCGCTTACCATGAGTTTGTTGCTGATCCTGGTGGCTGTTGAACTTTACCCGGTTCTGCTATTGTCAACCATCAGTCCTGAATACAATATTACCATATACAATGCCGCATCGTCGGTAAAAGCATTGCAGATCATGCTTATTATCGTACTGATTGGTGCTCCTCTGGTAGGTTTTTATACCCTGTTTGTGTACAAAACATTCAGGGGGAAAGTCAGGCTGGACGATACAAGTTATTAGAAAGCCTATTCAAATATACGCTTCAGGCCCCGCTCGTTCAGCTTATTCAATATTCCGGCAGCATCTTTGAATTTATTGTTCATGATCATAGCTGCAATAATGTATGGCTTGAAGCCGGCTTCCTTGTATGTTTCAATGCGGTAGCGCTCAAAAACACTGCCTGCAACTTCACCTTCTTTGCACGAAATGTCCGAAATATCAGCTGGCAGGCAATGCATGTATAAAGCTTTTCCGCCTTTGGTGAGTTTCATTTTTTCCTCGGTACATTCCCAGTCCTTGAAACGGGCGTTGTTAGCCAGGCATTCCTGCTCAAGCGCCTTGAGGCCGTCTTTATCGTTGTTATGCAACAGCGGAGTGCGGCGTTGCATAACCGAAAACGGTGCCCAGCTTTTAGGATACACAATATCTGCATTTTTGAATGCTTCATCCATGCTGTTCACAACCCTGAATTTACCACCGGATGCAACTGCATTTTTACCGGCAATGTCAACGACATCTTCAATCAGATCATAGCCTTCGGGATAAGCCAGATCCACTTCCATTCCGAAACGCGTCATCAGCCCGATAATACCTTGCGGTACCGACAATGGCTTGCCATAACTTGGCGAATAGGCCCAGGTCATTGCAATTTTTTTACCTTTCAGGTTTTCTAGACCGCCATAATAGTTAGCCAGGTGCATCAGGTCGGCCATTGCCTGTGTAGGGTGATCTATATCGCATTGCAGGTTCACGATTCCAGGCCTTTGCGGAAGCACGCCGTTCTGAAATCCGTCGTCCAGTGCATCCCCGACTTCCTGCATATAGGTATGACCTTCGCCCAGGAACATATCGTCGCGGATTCCGATGATATCAGTAAGGAAACTGATCATATTGGCTGTTTCGCGTACGGTTTCACCATGGGCGATCTGCGAAGTGCTTTCATCCAGATCCTGAACTTCGAGTCCCAGCAAGTTACAGGCTGATGCAAACGAAAATCGTGTGCGTGTTGAGTTGTCCCTGAAATTGGAAACGGCAAGTCCCGAGTTAAAGACTTTCGTGGAAATATTATGATCGCGCAGGTATTTCAGCGCTTCGGCAACAAGCAGGGTTTGTTTGAGTTCGTCTTCGGTTTTTTCCCAGGTTAGCAGGAAATCGTTGGCGAATAGGTTGGATTTGAGCTTCTTCAGCTCTTCGGTTATTTGGTTTAATGATCTCATGGGCGGGGTAATGGTTAATAGAAAATAGTTAATGGAAAATGGTCGCTTCGACTCCGCTCAGCGTGACAGGATTTGTCATTCATAAGCAGAATATTTATTATTTGTCATTATTAAATCAAGAAGGCATATGCTGCATAAAATGCGGCGGCCGTTTCAAGATGATCAATAGGGACTTTTTCGTTCGGGGCATGGGCCATTACTTCGTTGCCGGGGCCAAAGCCGATAATCGGGATGCCGTAATAGCCGTTGATAGTAACTCCGTTGGTTGAGAAAGTCCATTTATCTACAATGGGATCTTTGCCAAAAAGCTGTTTAAATGCTTCAACACCTGTGGTTACTGCGGTATGTTCTGCCGGAATTTTCCAGGTGGGATAGTATTTCTCCATGCCGTATTTCAGGCCGGTATAGGCAACTTCTTCGTAATTCAAAACTTCAACCGTGGCATCCATATCTTTGATAATTTCCTGTATTTCGGCTACGGCGGATTCTTTGGTTTCGCCCCAGGTGAGTCGGCGGTCGAGGTGGAACTGCGCATAATCAGCAACGGCACATAACGAGGGGCTTCCCGATTTTATTTCCGAAATGGTAATAGAACCTTTTCCGAGGAATTCATCAGTTCCCAGACGTTCATTCAGTTTTTCGATTTCGAGGGCAGCACGGGCAGCCATATAAATGGCATTTTTGCCGCGTTCGGGTGCGCTGCCATGGCATGAAAGCCCCTGGAACTTTACAACTATCTCCATACGGCCACGGTGGCCACGGTAAATATTCAGGTTGGTAGGCTCGGTGCTGATAGCAAAATCGGGACGCACATTTTCTTCTTCAACCAGGTATTTCCAGCAAAGTCCGTCGCAGTCTTCTTCCAT
>JBBSBT010000191.1:0-6295 GCA_038250985.1 Bacteroidales bacterium | reverse complement strand
TGATGCTGCCGCCGGGATTGTTTCGCTCAAGCTTGATCCACACTTCGTATTTCGAAGGGAACAACTTGTTAATGCGTACATGTGGTGTGTTCCCTATGGTTTGTAATATTGAATTTGCTATCATTATATAAAGAAGTTTAACGGTTCAACAAAATCTTTTTTATCACGGATCACGATTTGTGACTGGTGATACACCAATGAAAAAGGCTCAACACTGGCTGTAAGCCATACATTCCCGCCTATTACCGAATCATGACCTATTACCGTTTTGCCGCCCAAAATGGTACTGCCGGCATAAATAATCACATTGTCCTGCAGGCTCGGGTGCCGCTTCTGGTTCTGGAGCCCGCGCTCAACATAAAGTGCTCCCAAAGTGACCCCCTGGTATAATTTTACATTATCCCCTATCTCAGTAGTTTCGCCGATCACAACGCCGGTTCCGTGATCGATAAAGAAATTCCTCCCGATTTTCGCTCCCGGATGAATATCGATGCCGGTTTTGCCATGAATATATTCACTCATGATCCTGGGAAGTAACGGGATTTTCAACAAATGCAGTTCATGTGCAAGACGATATACCGAAATGGCATAAAATCCCGGGTACGACATGATGATTTCTTCTATTCCTTTTGTTGCAGGATCGCTTTGCAGGAATTCTTCTGCATCATCTTTTAAAAGCCTGTATACTTCGGGTAATCGATTAAAAAATGATTCAACAACCTGGTTCACTTCAAGTTCGGAATCACCATGCAAGGGAAAGAGAAGTTCGCTGAGACGGAAACGAAGGCGTCGTAATTCTTTTTGCAGCGATTTTAAGGATACAGTGCGGTTGCCTTTTAAAGGGAAAAGAAACATGACAAGTTCATCCACAAACTGTTGGGTGCTTTCCACTTCCGGGAGATTGGCATGCGAACAAATGTAACTTCGGAAAATTTCTTTGGGTAATTGGGATACGGGATTAGTCATCTTAATGGCCTGAATATTAATGATGTATGTAATATAATTAACAATGAAATACAGGAGTTGTTCAACAGGGCAATGATTTGTTTCAGGATGAGTGATAGCAAATTCGACACTCTTGAGCAGGGATGCTATTGTTGTTCTGTGCAAAAATAGTAATTTACCCTGCCAGTTGTATATCAGCTCTTTAAATTCTTATATTGCTTTCAACTTTCAACTAACTGAGATATGTCCACTTCAACAATGGATTTTAAATAAACGCTGTAAATATTTCCTTATCCTGTTTTAGGATTTTAAAAAAAATAATTTTTCAACGCATGTTTAGATAGAGGTTGATTTTTCACGGGTTAGAGTTTTTGAATTTAATAAAGGAAATTTCCTGACGATTTAACCGTTATGTATGTTTAACAATTCATGGGCAGATGAAAAATAGAACTGTACCGGTCAAAATCAAGGTTTTTCTGGGATATTTTACTCTTGTGGTTTTAGCTTCGCTTATTATCCGGGTTATTTATACTGAAGTACTTCAGTATTCAAGGGAAAAGGTCGATTTCAACCCATCAATTACTAAATTCAAGCATGTCAATGCTATTTTAACCAATCTTTATCTGGCCGAAGGTTTGGAAAGAGACTATGTTCAAACCGGACAAATATCTCAGGATTATCCTGAACTTATGAAAAAAATCAGTATACAGATTGAAGCTCTGGTTTTGATGATAAACGATCCGACTCAGCAAATACATACATATAGTATTAAAAAACTGCTGCAGATGAAACAAAGAAACGTAGACGAATTATCCGCATTAATAAATACGGATTCAAATCTGCTTCTCAAGAAAAAAAAAGCTGCAAAAGTTAATAGCCGGATTACCAAAATTGATGCTATTGATTTGACTGCCGGAGATAAAACCGGTAGAGTGACTAAAGCCAGAGATGATGGCAATGCTATAGAAGTACGTCTTAAAAAGAAGGAACAGGAAATTTTGACCAGCGATCGCACAATTACTTTTCAATTGCGGCAAATGCTTTCCTATCTGGAAAAGGAAGAATTGATCAACTCTTTTCAAAAAGTAAAGGAACAGCAAAACCGTGTTCAAAAAGCAACCGGAATCATTATACTGTTGGGGAGTTTAGCATTGATTGCAACGATCATTTTTTTGATAAATATTATAAAAGACCTCACTAGAAGTCAGCGATACCGTAAGCAACTTGAATTATCAACAGC
This sequence comes from Bacteroidales bacterium, assembly GCA_038250985.1. Taxonomy (GTDB): domain Bacteria; phylum Bacteroidota; class Bacteroidia; order Bacteroidales; family UBA4417; genus UBA4417. Next base: position 4,110 of record JBBSBT010000191.1, on the reverse strand, counting down.
TTACTCCGAATCATTGCTGAAAAGTAAGGAACAATTTATGCTCAGTCTTACTCATGATTTGAAATCACCGTTGAATTCAATTATTGGTTACACAGGGTTCATGGAGAAGGATTTAAATACCTCAGTACAACATAAACAATATCTGCAACATATCAGTATTGCTTCGAATCATATCCTGAAATTGGTTAATGACTTGCTCGACCTTGCAAGGCTCCAAACCGGTAAACTTGCAATTGACCGAATCCCGTTCGATTTTAACAAGCTTATAAATCACATTGTTGAGGCGTTCAATCCACAAGCACGGGCAAAGAATATTAATTTGCAACTTGATTTCGAACAGTCACCTTCAGATGCCTACATGGGCGACCCGACAAGGATTACCCAGATATTAGGCAACCTGATTTCGAATGCCCTGAAATTTACCGAATCAGGAAATGTAAACATACACGTTAAGCTACTTACACAATCCGGGAATACAGATCAGGTCCAGGTAGATGTTATTGATACAGGGATAGGAATTTCAGAAGAGTACATCCATCGTGTTTTTGAAGAATTTAACAGAGCCGGAAACACAAAAATACAATATGAAGGCACAGGTCTTGGCCTCACTATTACCAAAAAGATTGTCGATTTACTTCATGGAACTATAACTCTAAAAAGTCAGCCAGGTGTAGGTAGTCATTTTACCGTTGTTTTGCCAATTGAAAGAGGAGAACATTCAAAGAATATTTCTTCTCAAACAGATAACGATAGAAGCATTGAGAATAGTTGCGATATTACAGGGTTGAGAATTTGGCTGGTAGATGATGATCAATTGTTGCTTGATATGAGTTCCATCATTTTGAAAAGTGCCGGAGCAGTAGTGCATTCTTTCAGTGATCCTCAAAAAGCTATCAATTCATTCAATAAAGGTTGTGCCGATTTGTTAATTACTGATATTCAAATGCCTGGCATGAGCGGAGTTGAAGTATTGAAACAAATTCAGAAAAAAAATGAGGGACTAATTACTTCTGTCGCCATTTCGGGAAAGAATCCAATACTAAATGAATTTGATGGATTCTCTGCTTTTATTCAAAAACCTTTTCATGCCCAAACCTTGATGGATGTAATTTGCAGTCAGCATAGAGGGATATTCATATATGATAAACCGGAAGATTTGTTTAATGCTGATAAAAAAGAGTATAAACTGGATCAACTTCAAGCTTTTGCAGAGAGAGACCCCGAAAGCCTTAATCAGATATTAGTTTCATTTATTGATACAGGTAATCAGAATTTAAAGCTCTTAATAAAATATATCGAGGAAGAAGATACAAACTCGATTGAAGAACTATCGCATAAAATGCTTCCTATATTCCGCCAGCTCGAAGCAACTGATGTTGTGGAACTCCTGGTCAGCCTTGAACGAAACGATAATCACAAGCTGGATAAAGAACACTTTTATTCCACCGGAAGGCAGGCCATAAAAAAGATTGACTTACTGCTTCAAACTATTAAGAAAGAACAAAATATAGATATTGACTAACGGATTAAAACGATTGAAGGGTTTTAAGCAATTCTGTGTATCCCAATTTTAACTCAACAACTTTCCTTTCGTTTCAGGTAAAGGCAATTTGTAAAATAGACTGCCTCAGGTATATACCTGCGTGGTTAATTAATACGAATAATGACAATTTCGGTTTATTGAATTACCCTCAGATAGTGTGGATTATTTCCACAGCATCCCCACAATTTCTACACTCTGTTGTACTGAAAAAGTAAGTTGTTTTTCTTTTTTTTTATTATAAAAAGCTCATTCATAAAAAGTTATTAAGTTACTATCGTTAGGTCTGTGTTCTGGCACGATAATGAATAATAGATACATGATTAATAATTTTCATTAACTAAGAAACCAATCATGAGAAAGACTTTTTTATTAAACAGAGAAAATCCGGAAACGCGGAAAAACATGCGTTATTTCTTAATTTTCGGTACAGCATTTAAGATCGTATTATTAGCTTTATTTTTAGCCGGATGTGCAAAAGAAGTTGATAAAAATCAGCCAGTAGCTGATAATCAGTTAGCCGCCAATATTGTCGGCACATTTCCTTCCAATCTTGCTGATACAGCGTATATCAATTCAGTGGTAACAGTGACCTTCAAAAGCACCACTAATCCAGCAGATGTAACTGCTTCGATGATAACTCTGAAACAGGGAACAACTTCTGTTCAGGGAACGGTATCATATTCAGGCACTACGGCAATGTTTACTCCTGCGGATGATCTGATGCCTGATACCAGGTACACAGCAACAATTAAAAGCAAACTAAAGAGCGATTCTGATGGAAGTGAACAGTCCTGGTCATTCACTACAGGAAAGCATCGTCATGAAAATGTTCTTTCGATTGTTTCGGTACTTCCTTTGAATAGTGCTACATTAGTACCTGTCAGTGTTCAACCTAGTGCTACTTTCAGTAATAGTATTGAATTATCAAAAATCAAAAAAATGTTGTTTACACTAAAACAAGGAAAAACAAATGTTGAAGGAACATTAATTTATTCGGGCAAGACCGTTACATTTATACCAAAGAGCAGTTTAAATGTTAACACGCTATATACGGTAACAATTAGCTCCGGAGATAATAGTGGGCATAATAATGAAGGTGAAGATGATAAAGAGGAAAAAGAGGAAAAAGATAATCATCATTCGGACAAAACGTATACCTGGAGTTTCATGACAGGGGGCGGAAGTGTTGATGTTACTGCACCTGCAATTAATTCTGCTGTTCCAGCAAATAACGCTACCTTAATTGCTCTCAGTGTTCATCCGGAAGTAACTTTCAGTGAAGCAATGAATGCCACTACAATTAATACTACAAACTTTTTGTTGAAACAAGGTACGGTTGTCATTGCCGGTACTGTAACTTATTTTGGAACTACAGCTACTTTCCTTCCAACCACAAGTCTGATGCCTAATACGGTTTATACTGCGTCAATTACTACCGGGGCAAAAGATTTAGCAGGTAACGCAATTGCCAGTATCTACACCTGGAGTTTCACAACCGGAGCAATGGTTGATGGTGCTCCACCAACCGTACTATCTTCTGTTCCAGCCAGTAACACGACTGGAGTAGTCAACAGTATTCATCCATCAGTAACTTTTAGTGAAGCTATGAATGCCACAACGATTAATACAACCACCTTTACCCTGAAACAGGGTACAACAGCCGTTGCCGGTACAGTAGCTTATTCAGGAACCACTGCTACTTTCACTCCTGCAAGCAGTCTGGTGGCTAACACGGTTTATACGGCATCAATTACAACCGGTGCAAAAGATGTTGCAGGCAATGCAATAGCAAGTCCTTACATCTGGAGTTTCACTACTGCAGTTGCAGCAGATGTTACAGCACCAACAGTACTTAGTGTTGTTCCTGCCAGCGGCGCTACCTCGGTAGCTGCCAACAGTAATATTACCGCTGCCTTTAGTGAAGCCATGAATGCATCAACGATTACTTCCACAACATTTACCCTGAAACAAGGAACAATTTCAGTAGCTGGTTTAGTGACATATTCAGGGACAACTGCAACCTTTAACCCTGCGGGTGATCTTACCGGCAATACAGTTTATACCGCTACTATTACAACAGGAGCTAAAGACCTTGCAGGCAATGCAATTGCTACCTCTAAAGTATGGAGTTTCACAACCGTCGCAACAGCCACTGTTGTTTCCTTCGCTACCCAGGTTATGCCGATCCTGCAAAGTAAATGTGCACCTTGTCATGGTGCTAACAGTCCAAGCGCCGGGATAAGCATTACAAATTTCACGACAGTTTCCAAATTAAGCAATACACAGCTCGATAATGCAAATATGTACACCAAGATGGGTGTAACCCCTGCTGAACAAGCAATTATCAAAGCTTGGATCGCTGCCGGAAGACCGAATAACTAGGTTCTGAATATCAAATTGATAGCTTCAATTATTAAAAGAAGGCAACTCATACTATGGGTTGCCTTCTTTCATGTGTGTCGGGCATGGTCATATTCTATAGGGTGCAAGTCCCGAATGAGTGCTGCAGTACATATCATTAGCCAAGAGCAAGGGTGTCGTGGGCGACTGCGAATCTGAAAGAAGCT
>JBBSBT010000190.1:0-6322 GCA_038250985.1 Bacteroidales bacterium | reverse complement strand
GTGTTAGGATTAGCTTCGAGTGTTGCATTGATTTCGGCAATTTTACCTGATGCATAAGTAAGTTCAGGTTTGGCACGGACAGCTTGTTGGTAAAACAGCAAAGCCCCTGCATAATCTTTTGCTGAAAGGGCCTGGTCGGCCTGTTGTATCAGTGATGAATAGGTGGAAACATCAGCCTTAACCTGGGCAGAGCATGTATTTTGAAAGGACGGTAAAAAAAAGATTTCGAAAAAAATAAGAAGTATGTATATTTTTAAACCCTTCCGGGAAGCGCGATTCTTCATTGAATAAACAGGTTTGATGTTTTTAATGAAAAGTAATAACGGCCGTTGTTTGAATTTATTGGATAAAAACGGTGGTATTGTGATTTATTAAGAATTGAAAATGTTGCAGTTATGAGCAATATTTCGGGCACGTTATTCTAAAATCCTTCCATCAACCATCATCATTTTACGGTCACTCATACCGGCGAGTTCCTGGTTGTGTGTAACAATTACAAATGTTTGGTTGAACTTTTCCCTCAGGGTGAAAAACAGCTTATGCAATTCTTTTGCATTTGCTGAATCTAGATTTCCCGAAGGTTCGTCGGCAAGGATAACCGATGGATGATTCATCAGAGCGCGGGCAACGGCAACGCGTTGCTGTTCGCCGCCCGACAGCGCCGACGGCTTATGCTCTGCACGTTCGGATAAGTTAAGGAAATCAAGCAGTTCTTTTGCCCTGAGGATAGCTTCTTTTTGTGATAAGCCGGCAATAAAAGCCGGTATGCACAGATTTTCGAGTGCCGTAAATTCAGGCAAAAGATGATGAAACTGGAATACAAAACCAATATTTTTATTCCTGAACGAAGAAAGCCTTTTTTCGCTGAGCGTTGCAATATCCTGCTTATCATATTCTATGATCCCTGAAGTGGGCTTGTCGAGCGTGCCGATAATCTGAAGCAGCGTGGTTTTGCCGGCACCCGATGCGCCTACAATTGATACAATTTCTCCTTTGCTTATCTCCAGGTCAATGCCCTTAAGTACTTCGAGCGGACCGTATGATTTATGAATGTTTTTACCGGATATCATATTTCAGTTTGTGGCCGTAAAGGTACGATTTATGTAAAATAAACCATAAGCGGGTATTTTTATGAAAAATGTCTTTGATTTGAGAATTTAATGTTGGAATGAATAGTGAATACTGAATGCTTCGGCTGCGCTCAGCACAAGTAGTGAATAGTGAATAGTGAATAGTGAATAGAGAATAGTGGATAGTGAATAGTGAAGAATGAATATAAGGGAGCAAGAAGAAAGGAGTAAACAATTCTGAATCTCTGAACCCCTTGAACGCGAAGCCGTCACTGCGAGGAGGTACGACGAAGCAGGAACGCCGCAGGCATTGAACCTTGAACTCTGAACCCTTGAACGCAAAGCATTAAACGCCGCAGGCATTGAACCTTGAACTCTGAACCCTTGAACGCGAAGCATTGAACCTTGAACTTTAAGCTCTGAACCTTGAACTTTTTTTTTTTTACCCTTCATTCTTTTTTAGTCTCTGATAATCAATATAGTAAAGTACTTTAAGCGAAATATTGTTAAGCTGAGGTTCACGAAACGTTTCATTGAAATTATTGAAATAATTACCTGTAGCATAGTCTTTTTCGCCGGTTATCTCATTTTTCCACACTACATTCAGGCTGCTACCGGGAGCAAAAATCCAGGAGAAAACCATATCAACATTGAACGAATTAAAAATGAAATCGTGATTCTCGTTATAAGTTGAACTGGATTCCAGATACCCGTTATTCTGCAGGGTGTAAAAACTGCTGTATTTACCCTGAGCGTAATAATGACGGGCCATAAGGCTCAGTGATACATTGTTATTGAACAAATATTTACCGCTTACCGAATTCTCAAAAACATCAATATTCCTTTTGCCAAAAATCACTTTATCATCCTGGTTGCCGGCAAACCCATAATCATTGATATCTTTTTCATACCTTGAAGTTAAACTAAATGTAAAATGGTTATTGACCCTCAGAATCGGAGTTAATTTGGTTGAAGTCCCTTTCGAATTGTCGCGCGAAGAATAAAAGATGCTGAATGAGCCGTCAAATGCAAACTGATTCCTGTAATCAGACGAAAATCCAAGATCAGCCCATGCAGCTTTGGGTTTCATGTAAAATAATCCAATAGTTCGGGGTTCATAGTAATCATAGGTTTCGGTGAAATAATGCCCGGTTTCCCCCCATATGCTAAAGTAGTTTAATGTTGTCAGGGATAAGTTATATCTCAGTTTGTTAGTAACAGGTTTATAGGTAGTGAAATTATTCTCATTGGTTAGCTGAATGTTATTCTTCATTTCGCGCAAAACCCAGAATGGCTTATAAATATTATAACTCACACTGGCTTTATTGTTATTGTAATTATTATAAATGGTAAGCCCCATATCGTTGGCATCAAATTTTCCATCCATGGACGAACGACTTAACTCCCATTGAAAATTCCCGTTGTTTTTCGATAAGCTGATACCATATTTGTAACCCCTGTTTATTATGGAATTATTCTCATCAGGTAATCCTGGTAAAAAAATCTGGCTCATGCCACCTGACAGCGCTACACGATATGTGTTCGATTTGTCATTCAGCGTTAAGCCGGTTGCGGTAACATTGGCATCGCGAAACCTGCCGGCGCGCAATACATTGGTATTCGTAATGTAAAAATCTGAATTATGTTTGAGTGCCTGGTCGAAAACAATTAGGTTGTAATTAGACATTGGATCGGTCAGAATCTTCCGTTTATTTCCCTGTGCATCTGTTACAGTTGCATACGTATTGGCGGTAACAGCATTTAACAGGCCTACAGCCAGTCCCTTCTTATTCCGTCCCGAAACTTTGGTTGCATTTACCAGTCGTTGCTTCACCGGGTTTTTGTCAATATGCTCGCCATCAGCCAGTTCATCTTCTACATTGTAAAAAAGCTCCGGTGTTTTCCCAATCCTGCGTGAATAAAATATATTACCTTTCATAAACAAATCAACAGCTTCCTTGAAAAAAGGCCGCTGTTCATCGTAAACAGTTTCGAATGCAGTTAGATTTTTAATTTTGTTGTCCGATTGCACCTGGCTGAAATCAGGCAGCAATGACATATCGAGTGTAAAACTTTCGTTGATACCGTATTTCACATCAACTCCTCCTCCAAAGGATGTCGAAATATCTTTTTCCGAATCGTTTGAAGGAAAGTGCTCTGCTTGCAATAACAGATAGGGTGTAGCCGAAAGGCGAACAGGCGGAACTACATTGTTTATCCCTTCCAGGATACCCCAGTAAGGCAAATCATTGGCTACTTCGAGTGATTCGATTGACCATTGGTCGGTTTCGCGCAGCCTGCGAACAGATCGCGATATTTCCATACCCCAGAGTTGTGGGTTTGTCCTGGCAAAACGTATAGCAGAATAGGGTATTTTTAATTCAGCCACCCAGCCATCTTTGGTGATATTTACTTTGCTCTCCCATACCGCATCGTAAGTTTCATCCGATTCGCGCCAGTCGTATTGCACACCCGATGCGCTCACTCTGAATGAATATGAATCAAGCTGGTTATTGTATGTGTCGAACTCAATACTGAACATATCCGCATTCAGATTTTCCGCATCCCGTATGCCCAGCTGACGTAATATGCTATCGGGATAGGGATCGTACATATGGGCCATAACATAAATGGCATAATTATCGTATGCAATTTTAACTTCCGTCCGGAATGAAACGGGCGCACTATAAACCGGCTGATATTGAATGAAATCGGAAATGGGCTGTATTGATTGCCATACAGAATCATCAACCATCCCGTTAATTTTCGGAGCCGTGCTTATTCTGATTGCTTGTGCTGATTTTCTGTTGGAACGTGGATCCGGGTTCTTTTCAGCAAGAGTTGTTAAACAATAAAGTGTTGAAATAATGATCAAAAAAAATGTACGCACTCATAAATATATTAGGTTGCAAAGATATAGCTTACCTTTTATAATTTTTATCAGATAAAAATATTTATTTTAGCAGCCTGTTACAGAACAAGAAAGTTGCAAACTGTTTTTCCTGGATGATTTTTTATTAAAAGTTACAAAATCAGATTAATAGATGTTATTTCAAAACAGGATAAGGCAACATGATTTTTTTAAAAAGTAATAACATAAATACACATTATAACATTAAAACCATTAACAATGAATCTTCACGAATACCAGGCAAAACAAATATTGAGCAGTTTCGGAGTGCCTGTTCCGAAAGGTATTATGGCGGAGTCTGTTGAACAGGCAGTTGTGGCGGCCAAAGAAATTCAGAAACTCAGCGGATCGCAGTTTTGCGTGGTTAAAGCGCAGATACATGCCGGTGGGCGGGGAAAAGGCGGTGGTGTAAAACTGGCCAAATCACTCGACGCCGCACGCGAAAAAGCTACTGATATTCTGGGGATGTACCTGGTAACTCCTCAAACCGGGGCACAGGGCAAACTTGTCCGTAAGGTTCTGATCCAGGAAGATGTATACTATCCCGGAGCTTCCGAAACCAAAGAGTTTTACCTGAGTATGCTTCTCAATCGGCAGGAAGGCAAAGTGATGATCATGTATTCCACTGAAGGTGGGATGGATATAGAAGAAGTGGCTGAACATACACCGGAAAAAATATTTGTCGAAATTATCGACCGTAAAGTCGGGCTGCAGCCTTTTCAATGCCGCAATGTTGCTTTTAATTTTGGTCTTTCGGGTGAAGCGCATAAAAATATGGTGAAATTCGTGACAGGCATTTACAATGCTTACATGGGCGCTGATTGTGCCATGCTCGAAATAAACCCGGTATTGAAAACCAGTGATGATAAAATTCTGGCTGTTGACTGCAAGATGCGACTGGATGATAATGCATTATACCGTCATCCTGATTATGCAGCTATGCGCGACATTCACGAGGAAGATCCTTCGGAAGTGGAAGCCGGAAAGTATAACCTCAATTATGTAAAACTGAACGGAAACGTTGGCTGCATGGTGAATGGTGCCGGCCTGGCAATGGCCACCATGGACATCATCAAGCAAAGCGGCGGCGATCCGGCCAACTTCCTGGATGTAGGTGGTACAGCCAATGCAGAACGTGTCGAACGTGCTTTCCGTATCATACTTAAAGATCCGGCTGTAAAAGCTATCCTGGTAAATATTTTTGGTGGTATTGTCCGCTGCGACCGCGTTGCCCAAGGAATTGTTGATGCCTATAAGAATATCGGCAATATTCCTATTCCAATCATAGTAAGGCTGCAGGGTACCAATGCCGAAGAAGCCAAAGAACTGATCAACAATTCAGGGCTAGCTGTGTTTTCGGCCACCACGCTGCAGGAAGCTGCGGATTTGGTAAACAAAGTTCTTCAGAATTGAAATCCAAAAAACGTATACAAAAAACGTACCTTGTAATTTACAGAGTGCGTTTTTTGTTTAATAGTTTATTGGTTATCCTTTATTTGTAAATCAGGGATATAATAAATCACAGTATCGATAAAGAACAAAAGACCTTGATTTGTCAGAACATTTTCATCATGTAAATCTTCGAGAATAATGTTTAATTCTTCACTTGAGTAGTCATTATTTCTTATTATCCTAAATCCATTAGCTTCTAAATATTTTCTCACATCGCTGAGATCAGTTAATGAGGTTGATTCTACAAGTTGTTGTTTTACAACTGCATATAATTTTTCTTGCTCTTTCTTGAAACCCAATAACTCATATTTTGTATCAGGGAACAATAAATTGTGAATCTGTAAGCTGTTAAAATAATCTAACCACGAAGCATAAAAAATAGAATCATTAAGTTTTAAGACATGCCTGCCATCCTCATCAAGATAAACTTTTTGTTCTGCACCTTCACCGGCATATTTATTTTCATCAATACCATTCATCCAAAGATTATTTTTCTCAATAAAATATATTAATTCTATTGTTTCTTCTTCTTTGTAAGCTTTGGAGATAAATAACGACAAGCTGTTTTCTTTATTTATTCTCAGATGGTTTGCTATGATTTGAATCAAATTACCTTGTTCAATTTTGTTGAACCCGGCGACAATATCCCTGATCCTTTCCCGTAATGTGATTCCCAAAATGAAATATCTTATTTTGAATAATTATAAAAATCTCACAGAATAATAATATCCTAAATTAAACTTTATGTTTTTTCTTTTGAACCTGACTGCTTTGTCTGTTTAGCCGCTGTATCTGCTCCTTTAATTCTTCTAAAGTAAAGGGAGGTTGTTTTGATAAAATTTCTTTGCCGGCCTCAGCTCTTTTCCGGAGTGATTGTTTTGATTCCATC
>JBBSBT010000189.1:0-6330 GCA_038250985.1 Bacteroidales bacterium | reverse complement strand
CTGTTTCTTTTCACTGCTTTCCTGGTTTATAAATATCTTACCATTCAGTCATTCTGGTTTGGAAGCATAACCATCGTGTTTTTTATTGCATTCCTGATCCTGAGTTATTTTGACAGCAGGCTAAAAAAACGGATTAAACGAATTGAAATTCTTATTCATATTAATCAGAAAGAAGTCAATGCCTTAGGTGGTGATTACAGCGCTTTCGATCCGGGAAATGAGTTTATCGACCAATCGCACGATTACACCCACGATCTGGATATTTTCGGTGAAGGCTCACTGTTTCAGTATATTAACCGCACAGCAACAATTTTAGGTAAACTCCGGTTGGCTGATTATTTTAGCAATGCTTTCGGATACAGCGATAACGTGATACAAAGACAGGAAGCAGTTAGTGAAATATCAGTAATGGTTGATCTGCGACAGAAAATTCAGTTGATATTTCACAACGAAGAGCTTGCTGTTTCTGACAAAGCCGAAATTACTGAATGGTTACAAGGCGAAAGCCCGGTTAGCAACCTGAAGCTACTGCGGATATTGGCATATGGACTTCCGGCAGTTACACTTGTATGCATTATACTTTCCATAGCCGGAACTATTTCATTCCCGATAACTTTGATTGTTGTGCAATTAATAATTGTTTTTCTTTATGGAAAGCAGACCATTAAAATTCAAAGCATTATAACTTCGAAAAGCAAAATACTGAATACATATTCGCAATGTCTGGAATTGATTGAAATTACTGATTTTAAATCAGAATTTCTGAAAGAACTTCAGAAAAAACTCACAACTATTAACGAACAAAGTCCGTCAAAGGCAATTCATCAGCTTTCGACCATCCTGAAATACATGGATTCGAACCTCAACCTGCTGGTTTCAGTGATCCTGAACGGCCTTTTTATGTTTAATCTCCATCTTTTACTGAAAGTTGAGAAATGGAAAAATCAAAATAAAGATAAGGTGACGAACTGGTTTGAAGCCATTGCTACTTTCGACGCGATGAGCAGCCTGGCCAATTTTGCTTATAATCAAAACAAATTTGTATATCCTGAACTTATTGACGGCGATTTTGGGTTTGAAGCAGCAGACCTTGGGCATCCGCTTATTGATGAAGAACAGCGTGTTGTAAACCATATTGAACTCAAAGGATGGAATCAGTTTGCTATTATTACCGGAGCAAACATGTCGGGGAAAAGCACTTTCCTCAGGACCATAGGTGCAAACTACATCCTTGCAATGGCGGGTGCGCCGGTTTGTGCTTCAAAACTCAGTTTCTACCCTATTCAGATACACAGCAGTATCCGCACAAGTGATTCGCTTGTAAAACATGAATCCTATTTTTATGCTGAATTGAAACGCTTAAAACAGATTATTGACGAATTGGAAAGCGGCAAGAAAAAGCTGATCCTCCTGGATGAAATCCTGAAAGGCACAAACTCAAAAGACAAACAGGCGGGATCAATTGCCCTGATTGAACAATTGCTGAATTATAAATCGGTCGGGCTATTTGCAACTCACGACCTGATGCTTGGCGAACTTGCAGGTCGCTTTCCCGGGCAGGTGAATAACCTGTGTTTTGAAATTGAGATTAAAGGGGATAAAATGCATATCGATTATAAACTTTACCCCGGCGTTTGTAAAAACCTGAATGCTACATTCCTGATGAAAAACATGGGTATTCTTTTTGATACAAAGTAATAAATTCGTCTTTTCAAATGAGTTTAAAGGAATATATGATTTTTCATGGATGTTGATAAGCTATTTCTTTCATCGGGGAGTTTCTATTTGGAGAAACACTCTATTTTTTGCACGTAAAAAAATTGTTGAAAATATCCCCAATTAATATATATTCGCACTGTAACGGTATATTCTTGTTTTTACTATTTTTACTTCAATTATTCATTCTAGTATTTACAATTTAAGTATAAAACCATCTAAACCTATCCATATGAAAATGTTTCTGATTATTATTGCTGCGCTTTTACTTTCTGCAAGGGCTTCGGCACAAGCAACTTTCCAACAGAGTAATGAAATAAAACCTGGTTTTTACCTTGGGTTTGGAACCGGCCTTGAAAGCTTTTCAGGCATTATAGGAATTACGGGAGACTTCCGGGTACATAACAACTTTTTTCTGCGTGGAGGAGCCGGGATAGGTTCGTGGGGCGGAAAATTAAGTGTAGGGTTAAGAAATGAGCAAAAATACGGTAAAAGTTTTGGATACGGCATTTACCTTTCAAGAGCAACCGGCTTGAAGAATTTTACTACACAACTGGAAACCAATACAGGAACCAAAGATGTTAAACTTGATTTACTGCCAGGATTTACTTTAAATCCAACCCTATCCTATAAATGGCTGATACATGATCTTCACCGGTTTTTTATCGAAGCGGGATATGCCATCCCCTTGCAAACAGATCCATGGAAAGTTACAGATGGTTCTGTACTCACCGATACCAGTAAACTGGTTCTTCAGATGCTTCAGCCAGGCGGTTTCTCATTCGGGCTTGGAATTCAGTTTGCGTTATAGCCTAAATCCGGATTTTACGTTTAGAGAACCGGCATGATAATGGTGCCGAATCAGAAAAATATTTCAAATCGAAAGCATCAGATGACAACTCTACTGGTGCTTTTGAAGTTGAATATTTTTTTTTATCATTATGAAAACCAAACGGATGGCTGCTGCAAATCAATAATTAAAATCTGCATTTTCAATCCTTCTGTTACCTGTTGAGGCTGTCCGGTGATTATTAAATTTAATTTTCGAAAGCAACATCGCCCGTAAACTTTTGGGTGATCTCAGAGCTTGTGAGAAACCCACAAAAGGATATTCATTCTTCATTCATTGTTTTATAGCATTCCTAGTTAACTTACCTGGTTATCCCATTTGCTATATCCAATAAATACTTACGAATCAGCAGGCTTATATCTTCACAGTTGAACTTTTTAAAATAAATATTCATGTTTGAATATTTCCCAAAACCGCTAATACCATTAACATTCAGGTGATTGATTAAAATATTTCTGCATTTTTATTTTTATTTAGTCTAATTAAACTCATTTTATTGTATATCTTTATATTATTATTAACCAAAAATCAATAATATGAAAAGAGTATTAACACTTACAAGTATTGCACTATTTTTAGTTTGCAGTGTATCCGCGCAAACAAGTGCTGAGAAACCAACTATGGTGGTTGAAACCATGTATATCATGCCGAAACAGGGTATGGAAGAAAAATTTGAAGCCGCTGTGAAAGCACACGATACCAAGTTCCACCCGGATGGTCCATACAAAGCAGGTTTGCGTAAAGTTGAATATGGAGAAAAAGCAGGCTGGTATGTTTGGGTTTACGGACCTACAACTTATGCCTCAATAGATTCACGTCCGGCCAAAGAGGGTGGACATGCTGCTGACTGGTCGGCAACGGTTGATCCATTAGTTGAAACTTACGGCGAAACCCGGTTATGGGAACTTAATAATGACCTTTCGTATGGAATGGATAAAATGAAGAATTCAAAATACTACGAAGCCTGGGCTGTTGATTTAAAACGTGGTGAGTATTATCGTTTTAAAGCCCTGATGGAAAAAATGAAAAAAGCCTATGAATCCATGGGTACCGGTTCCATGATTGTTTATAATAATGTAATTCATACTACCAATGGTCCGGATGTAGGTCTGGTTTGGGGTTTTAATTCGTATGACGAATGGTCGAAAGATAAAGGTGCTAAAGATGCTTATGAAAAGTTAAATGGTGCAAACAGTTGGCAAAATTTGTTGGACGAATGGAATGATATCGTTGTTGATTATAGCGATGAAATCAGAAGTTTTGTAAAATAAGTTGAAGTTATATCAAAAAAAAGAAAAGCCGGGAAGCGTAAATTGCTTTCCGGCTTTTATAATTAAAATACACTAATTGTTATCTTATTGATTTAAAAAATCAGGTTTATATCCCAATGATCCCACTACATTCGAACAATTAAAATCAAAGTACGCTTTATATTATCTGTAACGTTTCAAATTATTTCTTTATAAATCTTTTACTCAAAGTACTTTCGGCACCAGGGATAACCAGGGTGTAAACTCCCGGCAACAGGTCCGAAACCGCAACATTGAATTCAGCCAGATTTCGCGGCATTACAAATGATTTTTGCTTTCTCCCCAGTATATCTATTATAAATCCTATCCTGTCTTTTTCAATTGGTAAAGTTTTGATAATGATTACTTCATCGGCAGGATTAGGGTAAAGTATGACACTCAAATCGGGTTCAGTATTTTCCGCAACAGAAGTTGAGGGCAATTGCTGCAGGATTGTGGTTGATCGTTTTGAGAGGAATGGCTTAATACCATAAGGCGTATGGCCATCAATGGTTTGAATAAAACCATTGTTAAAATCAGCAATCGTATAGTGATAATCAAGCGAACGGTAAGTGTCGGCAATGGCAGCATCATAAATCAGGCTTTTCAGCGAATCGATATGGGGGAAAATAAACCCCGGATTAATGATTTGACGGGCAATGGTATCCAGGTAGCGCTGGTATTTCGCTTTAAATTCAGGAACTGCCAGTATTTTTTCCGCAAGTGGTCTTTTTTGATTTTGCTGCAACCAATCCATGCAGTCCCTGGTTGCCCAGTCCTGGCCCATCCAATCCACGCCGAATGTATTGTCGGTATCGTACGAAATAAACTCAAATTTATCCGTAGCCGTCCGGTGATACAGAAAATAGTTATTCTTATTATACATATAATCATCCCAATTGCCCGTAGCCACATCAAGGGCATAAGCTTTCAGGAAATTGTCCACATTAATCTTTTTAGCTATCTGCACCGCAAAAGCAGCATCAGCCGGTTGATTAAGGAGAGTAATCATATCCACCAAATCGGAATAATTATCAGCCACATCATTGGTTTGCAGGTCATACGCACGCCCACCGGTGGCGGAGCTGCTCAGAATATCTTTATAAGTCTGCTGATCAGTTCCTGAATAAACTAGATCGGCAGGATACGTACATTTATAAAGGTTCCCGCTTTTTTCACCGTAAACCCGTATTAACCAATCCTTATCATATTCCTCAAGATTTGTGTATAAACCGTAATAGGCATTATTAATATACAACCGGACAAAACTTGTCCGACGTTCGACCATACCGGCTTTATTCCATGTATCATAAAACAGTTTTTCGCGGATCATGGTCGGATCGTTGTGCTGACCATTGAGATTTACTTTTTTTACATCCTGGTACCTGCGCCCCGAAACGTACTCATTAAAACTTATTTTGAATGATTTTTTTTGCGATTTCCGTGAAGTATTCCCGCGCAGCCTGAAACCTACATTCTGAACGGTATCGCGCCCGGTTCCATAGTCGTAGATAAACATGGCCTGGAAATAATGGTCGGAAAGAACATTTTCCATAATCCAATTAAGTGAATCAGAAGATATTTCGATATAAACAGATGAAACCCGGCTATTGTCATAAAGGGTATTCTGTGAATACAACCCGGTATAAGAGAGTGCGAAAAAGGTAAGGGAAAGTAAAAATGTTTTCATCAGTACAATTTAGTATGCTCAAAAGTGAGCGAGGTTGCGATTTTAATTCAATAAAATCAGGAAATTCCGTCAACACAAATTTGTAACACTTCGATAAGAATTAAGAAATCAAGGAAGTGATATCCGGCAAATCTACAAAATCAAAGGCAGATTTCATGATACTTTTACGGTATCGTGAAATCTGCCTTTACGAAAAAAGGTTGTATAAGGCTAATGTGATGATATTAAACTGTGGCCATCACAATCTTGCAAGAAATATCTATATTTCAAGCGTAAAGATTTTTCTTTACTTCTCTTATCTTTTTATACTTACCCCAGTCGAATTTATTTAAAAATTCAGCAGCTGATTGTGCACCTCTTATAAACAGATCAATCTTGGCATCATCCGTTAATCCGAAATTGAGCCAATTGTGATTACCGGTATTGATATAGCCTATAAGGTGGCGAAAATCAGGGTTTGTCCGTAAAAAATTATCATCGGATGAAAACCGGGCAGTATTGAAAACGGATCCTATCAGGCTGAAAAACTTTTTATTTTCGTTAATTTCAGCTTTGTCGAGGCCAATCTTTACACCAAAAGTAGGCGCATCGGGCACTTTGTCATTTGTATGAAATATATCGATCGGGAAGTTTGAAATAATACCACCATCCATAAACAGCACTTCGGCTGGAATGGAGGCATTAAGACCTGTTTTTTCATTCCACTTACGCCATGAATCAACGCCACCTGGGATGTTGTTTATCCTGAAAGGCTGGAAAAAGAATGGAATTGACATGGAAGCCCG
>JBBSBT010000188.1:0-6341 GCA_038250985.1 Bacteroidales bacterium | reverse complement strand
TACAGTATTGCGATGTCCGAATTGGGGATACAACCCTAAACAAGCTAAATTCGGATATGGATTAACGTATGGATTTGTGAATGATAAGCATCTTATTGGATTAAATCTGATATTAGCGCAGCCTTTTTTTGCCGAAAGTGAGTTTCCGTTTTCAATACAGGGATCTGTCATTGTATTAACAAACGGTGAAAAATTAGATAGTAGCGGCTTTGAATTATTACCTGCAGTTGGCATTGGATATACTCAAACATTTTTTGCAAATAGCCGGGTGTATCCTTTAATAAGCCTTTCCTATGCAACTGATCTTAAAACAAAATCCGATTTATTTTCGGCACATCTCGGTCTTAATATAAAACTTGGTACTATGGAAGAAAGGTAATAATGGGGACGGATTCTCCTTACGTTGGTGGTTATTTATTAGTTACAGGAAGCAATAAAAAAATAAAATCAATAATTTTCACTAAAAACCGGAAGATGAAGGAAAAAATAAATGAAATTATAAATTATGGAAATTCCCTGTTACGTAAAGGGACTTTATTGTTTGGGTTAAGCATTAAAGCAAAACATATTGATGAATATAATTCAAAATTAAGAGAATTAAAGGCCCTTAACCTGGAATCAAATAAAGTGATAAAAGAGTTAGTTGAAATTGAAATTACAGACTTTTATGCGCTTATAGCAAGAGAATATAAAAATCCGCCCGGCACATTTAAAAAAGTTGCATTTTCATACTGGACCGGAGACTTGTTTTTTTCAAAACAAACTTCAATTAAAGCATACATCAGGAACATAAATATGACGCTCGATTTAATATTGCATGAACTATAATAAATACTTTGGGCTGGCGTGTTTGTAATGTCTGCAATGCACATCAAACCCTTAATTAAAGTTATAGTACTGTCTTTAACTTTGCAGCAAAACCCTGGATCGGAAGATCAATTCGCGTTTTTTTCGCCTGCAATCAATATTGCTTGTTTTGTTAAACCATTTGATATATCTTTTTAGTAATAATTTCGATTATTTCAATCCTTATTCTGAGGATTAATTTCAAGCTATATTCGGAGAACTATTGCCCTATGGTTAATTTACTTTCAGAAAAATAGATTCAGAAAAATGAATGCTATGGCTAAATTTCATAAAGTACATTGAAGGTCATTAGATGTTTCGAACTCCATGTTAAATTCTAATATCCTCCTAGGATATTAATCACAACCGGCAATTTTTTAAACATGGCAGCGGCAGAGCTTACAAAACTGAACACTACTAAACGACTTAAATTTATGATTGCGCTGAAGTGCTTGAATGACGGGCAATGTAGCCCCTCTCCCCCGGAGAGGGGTTGGGGTGAGGTCTTAATTGCTAATCAGTAACTTATATCATATAGTCGGTTAATAGTGAATACTTAACAAAAACAAACGAATGGAAACTGGGAAACATGGCTTTATGAATCAGGTAGGAAAACTTGGCAGAAGATTAGCTTATGGATTAGACTAATTGTCGTACACTGAAAAACAAATCACTGCTCGAATCTGTTTTTATGCCTACACGATGAACTACATTCGTCTGTACCAACCATCCTATGTCAAATCTGATTTTATCAGAAAATGAAATATATCTGTAATCTTGAATAAACAGGCAACTAAAATCTGATAACATGTTTACAAACGCAATAGTCCGCCGTCCCTGTGCCGAAATGGTGAATGGAATTACCACTGCCACACTGGGTAAACCGGATTTTGAAAAAGCAAAGGAACAACACAAATTATATATCGAAGCGTTGCAAAATTGTGGCCTCAGGGTTCACATACTTGATGCAGACGGCAGGTTTCCCGATTCTACTTTTATCGAAGACGTAGCTGTTTGCACTCCACATTGCGGTATTGTAACCAATCCCGGAGCTCTATCACGCCGCGGCGAACGCGATGCCATGATCAATGTGCTGGCAGGCTTTTACCGGAATGTTCACGAAATTACACTACCCGGCACACTCGATGCAGGCGATGTAATGATGGTGGGTTCAGAGTATTACATTGGTCTTTCGGAACGAACCAACGAAGAAGGTGCAAGCCAGTTGATCCGGATTTTAAGAAAATACGATCTGAACGGTATCACAGTTAAGCTGGACAAAATGCTCCATCTGAAAACAGGTGTTTCGTACCTCGAAAACAATAAGCTGCTGATTTCAAACCAGTTTATTGATGATAAGACTTTTGACAGATTCAAAAAGATACTTATTGAGGATGAAGAAGCCTATTCAGCTAATAGCTTATGGATTAACGGAACGGTACTTGTACCCGCAGGATATCCCCGTACTCTTGAAAAAATCATAAAAGCCGGTTATAAAACCAGGGTTGTTGACACCTCCGAATTCCGAAAACTGGATGGAGGATTAAGCTGTTTGTCGCTCAGATTTTAACAGAAGGATAATTCGTGGGCTGCCGCGCGGTGTTTAAAGCGTGAAGGTACAATATCCCTGGTTGGTGACTTTGATTTCAGAAGCGTGACTATTGAAATAAATTAAGATTTGAAATACCGGGCGAACACGTCAATTGATTCACCCGAAACTGGAGAACCTTGAACGCGAAGCCCTTGATAGTGAAAAGTGAAAAGTGAAAAGTGAAAAGTGAAGAGTGAAGAGTGAAAAGTGAAGAGTGAAAAGTGAAAAGTGAAGAGTGAATATACATACACGATAATTATCGCGTTTATTGGAACTAACCGGAATAAAGATAAAGCTTAGAAGTGAAGAGAAATGAACTTTGTAATAGGTTCATATACAGTAGGTTATTTTCAGTTAGATGAAAGTGGATAGACTACCACCATTAAACAATGGCACAAACAGGAACTAACTTAAAAATTTGAAATACATAGAAATACATGGAAATGCAGAGACGTGATTTGCTGTTTATTGTAAAATGCGAAAATAAAGCACAAATCATGTTTGGAGGGTTCTCCCCTGGTTACTGAGCGCAGACGAAGTACACGGGGAGATGTCCGAAGGACAGAGCGGTCAAAAATGAAAAGGTAACCGCCATTTCAGTATTGTATATGATAAATTTAATATGATGTGTCTGGCTGAAATTCAGTTAATAGTATTCTTGTTAGCTGAAAGTGAATAATGATAAGTGAAAAGTGAAAAATAAAAATTAGCCATTGTAAGACTTTTAAACATTGAAACTCTGAAACGCTTGCAGCGCATTGAACGCGAAGGCATTGAACTTTGAATATTGAATGCGAAGCATTGAGCATTGAACGCAACGCATTGAACGCCGAAGGCATTGAACCCTTGACCAACATTCTTGCCTGCAATTTATATCTTTAGGCATATAAAAATATTTATTTACATCAAATTATATCTAAAAGCATATAATACACTATATTTGCATTAATTTATATTTAAAAGCATATAATGAAGTGTCTGGCAGAATTCGTCAAAGAGCGTAGAAAAGAAGTAAATCTTACCCAGGAGGAATTTGCTGAGCGGGCGGGTGTTGCATTAACCGTTATACGCAAAATTGAACAAGGTAAAACAAATCTGAATATGGATAAGGTTAACCTTGTATTGAATATGTTTGGTCACGAATTGGCGCCTGTAAATAGTAAAGAACTCGCTGAATGAGAAAAGGTAAGGTATATTATAAAGATCATTTTGCCGGTATTATTATGGAAACCGACGAAGGCGATTTTATCTTTCAATATGACAAGCAGTATGTGAAAGAGCATCCGACAGAGTTTATCACATTTACAATGCCTGTTACAGAAAAAGCCTACAATGACAATCGGCTGTTTCCATTTTTTGAAGGGCTGATTCCGGAAGGATGGTTATTGGATATTGCTTCTAAAAACTGGAAAATAAACAGAAATGACAGTATGGGCTTGTTGCTGGCATGTTGTGAAAACTGCATTGGAGCAGTAAGTGTAGTGCCAATAACGGTAAAAGATGGAGAGTAAGTGTTTATATTGTTATGGACCATTAGAAGGTGAGTCAGATTTTCACGTAAAATGCTGTGTGGATTTCTATGGGTCTGCAACACCTCCAAAGATTCCGTACTCGATCAGTCAAATGGCTGAACTGGCTAAGAATGTTGTTGAACAAAGAATAGCGGTGCCAGGAGTTCAGGCCAAGTTATCCATGTCGCTGATAAAAGAAGTCAGGGGAAATGCAGATACCCGGTTAACAGTGGTGGGAGCACTCGGGGGACAATACATTTTTAAACCACCTTCGGATCAATTTCCGGAAATGCCCGAAAATGAACATGTAACCATGCGAATAGCTGAAGCTTTCGGGATAAATGTAGTTCCTTCAAGTTTGATACAACTGGCATCCGGAGAATTGTCCTTTATCACTAAAAGAGTAGATCGTACTGAAAAAGGTGAGAAAATCCACATGCTGGATATGTTCCAGATTACCGAAGCAGTTGATAAGTATAAAAGTTCCATGGAGAAAGTTGGGAAGGCACTTCACAACTACTCTGGTAACACCCAGCTTGACAAGGTGTTTTATTTCGAATTGTCAGTGTTTGGTTTTTTAACCGGGAACAATGATATGCACCTCAAGAATTTCTCCATGAAGGAAAGTCCTTCCGGTTGGATATTGGCTCCTGCATACGATTTGCTCAATGTTGCGATTGTTAATCCGGACGATACGGAAGAACTCGCACTTACGCTTGACGGCAGGAAAAGGAAATTGAAAAAGGAGCATTTTGAACGGTTGGGAAAAACATTGGACTTAACCGACAAACAAATACAGGGTGTTTTTAAGCGAATGATCAAACACAAACCAAAGGCTGTAGCATGGATTGACAAATCCTTTCTGTCAGATCATATGAAAGAAGCGTATAAAAATGTTCTTGAAACAAGATATGAGCAACTAAAATTAAGATAACGAGAAAGCGGATGCATGGATTTAAAAAGTTCTTCTGAGTTAGGCTATGCAAAAGCGAATGAGGCTGTTGCGAAATTCTGCAGGTAGGTTCTGAAGAGTGCTTGGTGTTTAGTGCTTAGTGCCTGGTGTTGAGTGCTTTGTGGATAGTGCTGAGTGCATAGACCACAGAATTACTTCAGAATGACTGTCGAATGAACAGTTTGACTTTTGTATGACTAGCGAATAACCAAAGTAAGACAACTTCTGTCACGCTGAGCGGAGTCGAAGCGACCACCGTATGACCACCGTATGACAATTGTATGACCACCGAATGACCACTGTATGACTATTCAATGACTACCGAATGACTATTTTTTACCCCCTTGATCCCCCGCCTTCTGTGCCCCGATTGCCAGTATCAGCCCTAAAGCAATACCAAGCAAAGCAGCGAACAACACCCTGAATTCAGCAGGTAGCAGAAACGTGATGGTATGTGCCGGGATCCAGAAAAAAGGAATGGTTTTTTTGAAGATAAAGTTCCACATCACATCCCAGTTCATATTCCTGAAAATGGAAGCAAACGGAATAGGGGAGAACAGACCGCTGATTGTTCCGCCGGTTTTTATAATATGAGTATCCGTTATTTTGTGGAAAGTCATCATCACCGGTGCATAAGTCAGGTTCATGGTAGCTGAAATGGTAAACGCATCAAGGAGTTTAAGCGCTGAGAAACCGCCTTTCATGGCTTCGGGTGCCTGAGTCAGGCCCAGATAGGATAAAAACACCGGGCCACCGGTCGAAAAAATCTGGAAGGCAATATTGATAGTCACACCCAGGAATCCCCAGACGATCATTCGCGGAATAATTCCAAAACCCGGTTCGTTATAATTCCCGGTTTTTATCCGCAGCGCGATTATTTCACCCAGGGTGGCAAGCATAGCAAATTTAACAAAACTCATGATCATGCCATGTGCTTTATTGAATTGCATGTACCAGTCTGTTACCGGCGCAACGAAAATAAACAGTGCTGCTACTGCCAGTATTCCTGTATAAAAAATAAAATCACTTTTCTTCATCCTTAATTTTATTATACTATCAACCAAATTGTCAAATTAACGCATTATCACATTAATACAGGAATCTATTTCTCTATCCTTATCCTCGCATCCACAGCTTTCAGCATCTTCATATTCCCCATCAAAGGATTGATATCCATTTCGGCAATCTCGGGCGCGGCCATGCACAGCGCAGAAACCCTGGTAATTACATCTGCAAAAAGCGTCTCGTTAAGTCCTTCCTGCCCGCGAACGCCTTGTATGATTTTGTAGCTTTTAAGGCGTGTAATCATACCTGCAGCTTCTTCTTTTGAAACCGGTGCCAGTGAGGATTGAACATCTTTCAGCACTTCAATATAAATGCCACCCAGACCGCAAAGGACCATATGACCAAAATTGGGTTCGTGCTTGGCGCCGATATAAAC
>JBBSBT010000187.1:0-6344 GCA_038250985.1 Bacteroidales bacterium | reverse complement strand
CAAATGCTTCCATCGGCATGACCAGGAGTGTATAAAACCTCAACGGACGAATTACCAAAAGTAATGATATCACCTTCCGATATAAAATCTTTGGGAATAATAAGGTTTTCAAAATTTATTCCGAATACCGAACCAAATTCTGCTGCCGTTTCCCAGAACATTTTACAGTTTTTATGACACTGGGGCCGGAGGTTGAACGCATCGCATATAAATGTATTTCCAACTATATGATCCACATGAAAGTGTGTGTTTACCATTCCGACAGGGCTAAGATGGTTACTGGTTATAAATCCGAGCAATTCTTTTTCTTCGCCCGGGAACTGGCAAGCCGGGTCAACGATCAGGCATTTCCCGGTATCATCCTTCAGAATATAAGTGTTTACTCCAAACGAGTTAAAGGTGAATCTGTTGATGTTTTTATTCATGTTGGTAGTTAATTTATGTATGAAAGAGCAATTGTTTTTTATATTCAAAGTTATTGGTTATTGTTTGAATCGTTTCATTGTTAAAGTGTTACAAAGTTTCAGGCCTGAGTTAAGGGTCAGCGTGAAGTTTCTTTTCCGCCTTTTTTTATCTCTGCCGCGCTCCTTCATCCGAAATGTATTCCTGAAAATAATTTCCAGTCTCAGGGCTCTTTATCACACTAAATTCGCCGCGATAAAGTTATCAATTAACCCAATATAGAAATACATAAACAATGAACGCCGGATTTTTGTTACTTTAGCGGGTTGAAAATTAGCTGGTCGCAAATGAAAATGCCTTCTGTGCAGAGTATAATAAGAAGTATCAGGTTATTTGTAATAACCCTGGTTATTTGCCTGCTTTCGGCTTCAGCTTCGGCACAGTTCTACAATGGTTCGCAAATGGACTTTGGTAAAAACCGGGTGCAGTACACTGATTTCCTGTGGACCTATTTCCGGTTTAACAATTTTGACGTGTATTATTACCTCAACGGAAAGGAACTTGCTCAGCATGTGGCCGATTATTCCTCAAAATATATTCCTGTAATTGAAAAAAAACTCGAAACCATTCTCGATAAGAAAACCCAGTTCATCGTATATAATACCTATTCGGAACTAAAGCAGAGCAATATCGGGTTAATGACCCATTCCCAGTATAACACGGGCGGAATAACGCATATTATCGGTACAAAGGTTTTTTTGTATTTCGATGGTGACCTGAACCATTTCGACAGGCAGATTCGTGCCGGTATCACCCGCTTGCTGCTCGAAAATATTATCTATGGAGGATCTATAGGTTCACAGGTGAAAAACAGTACACTTATCAACCTGCCTTCGTGGTATCTCGATGGCCTGGTTTCCTATTACAGCCGCGACTGGGATACCGAACTCGATAATAAAGTAAAAGATGGAATACTGAGTAAAAAATACAAGAAATTTAATCACCTGCTTGATGATGATGCTGTATTGGCGGGCCATTCACTCTGGAGGTTTATCGCCGAAAAATACGGTGAGGAAAATATTGCCAGCATAACATACATGACAAAAGTAAATCGTAGTGTCGAAAGCGGATTCCTTTATGTATTGGGCATTTCGTTCAAAGATGTTATAGGGGAATGGTATGATTGGTACAAACAGATTTACGATCCCGGCAGCCAGGCATTTACACCTTATAACAAGGATATCCCGATTAAAATCAAGCGGGATAAGGTTTATGACAATCTCCATATAAGCCCTGACGGGGAACAAATGGTATATTCCGTCAACGATAAGGGATTGTACAAGGTTTATCTGTCGGATATGGCCACCGGTAAGAAAAAACTTATTTTCCGCAAAGGGTACCGGACCGATGAAAAGGTGGATTATTCCTACCCGTTGCTGGCCTGGCATCCTTCCGGAAATATTATCGCAATGATCCTCGAGCATAAAGGGCTGTTGTTCCTGTATTTTTACGATAAGGAAACACGAAAATGGCAAAACCAGAACATTTTCGGGTTTCAGAAAATTCTTGATTTCTCCTATTCTTCCGATGGACGCTTATTTGCCATGTCGGCGGTTCAGCACGGGCAATCCGATATTTACCTGTATAATATTGCTGCCAATTCAGCCGAGCCACTTATGCTTGATGTTTATAACGACCTGAATCCCCGTTTCCTGGCAAAAAGCAACCGGATTATTTTCAGTTCCAACAGACCTGACGATACGATCAGGTTTACAAAGGAAAATGTACGCTCGTACGATGGAATGGCGAACAACGACCTTTTTATGTATGATTTGGGATCGGGAAGTAATCTGTTAAAAAGAGTTACCAAAACCAGCCTGGCCAACGAAACAGAACCGGTTTCGTACAGTCCCGGGTATTTCACTTACCTGAGCGATGCCAATGGTGTATATAACCGTTATGCAGCCAGGTTCGACAGCACGGTTGCTTATGTTGATACCACGGTACATTACCGTTATTACACCCAATCGTTCCCTCTTACCAATTATACCCGCTCCGTCATTAACCAGGATGTAAGTTTTACAGGCCGTAAAACGGCTGAATTGGTTTTTGAAAATAACAAGTTTCACATTTACACCGGTGAAATTCCGGCAGGAGCGATCAGCCCGCTTAAAACCCTGGAAAAGAGCAAGTATATGCTTGACCTTGAAGCTAAGGTCTCAAAGGAAAAAGAGGAACAGGCGATCCGGGATTTAAACCCCCAGGTAAAAGTGAAACGTAAACGTTTTGTTGCCGTTTATGAAAATGATATTCCTCCTGCAAAAACGGATACTTCTGGTATTGATATTAATAACTACCAGATTTCGGGCAATCCGGCGGCTGGTAAAAGCGGAACCGGCAGGAATAAAGTGTTGCAGCCCGATGTCAGCGGGGAAATCATCAAACTTCCCCAGGTGAGGAATTATAATGTTTCGTATTCGGTTAACCAACTTGTCAGCCAGCTTGATTTTTCCTATCTCAATCTGAGCTACCAACCCTATCTCGGGTATTCCGGTCCCGTTTACCAGAACTCCCCAACCAATGCGCTGCTTTTAGTAGGTGCAACCGATCTGCTCGAAGATTATCGCATCATAGGCGGGGTGCGGTTGAATTCAAGCCTGGTGCATAATGAATTTCTGTTTGGGTTTTCGAACCTCAAACATCGTGTCGATCGTGAAATATTTTTTCACCGTACCGGTTTTGATGTTTCGTATACAAATGCTTATGTGCGGCATCGTATTCATGAACTGCATTATGTGCTCACGTATCCTTTCACCGAAGTGCTCGCTTTAAAGGGTACTGCCTCGCTACAGTATGACAAACCCTATGTACTGGCTTATGATGATATATCCGCCAGATTGAATATCGATCCCAATACCTGGGCCATAGCGAAAGGTGAGTTGGTGTTTGACAATACACGCGAATTAGGAACAAACCTGCTGCTCGGGTTGCGGTTCAAAGTGTTCAGTGAATATTACCAATTAGTTAAAAGCCCGACAGTGAATATGATTACTGTTGGATTCGATTTCCGGCATTATACGCGTATACACCGCTCATTTATCTGGGCCAACCGTTTTGCCGGCGGTACTTCATTCGGAAAGAATAAGTTGCTGTATTATATGGGCGGAGTGGATAACTGGCTGATTCCAAGATTTAATTCCGAATACCAGATAGACTATACCCAGAATTATGCGTTCCAGACACTGGCTACAAGCATGCGCGGTTTTCAGCAGAATGCCCGAAGCGGAAATACATTTGCTTTATTCAGTTCGGAGTTGCGTTTCCCGGTATTCAGGTATTTTTTGAATAAGCCGTTACGGTCCGAGTTCCTGAATAATTTTCAGGTTGTAGGATTTTCCGATATTGGTTCTGCCTGGCAAGGGCTTAACCCGCTTGACGAATCAAATACATACTATACCCGCAGGATCCCCAGCCCGCCTTTGGATATTACCGTGAAGGTGCAAAAAGATCCGCTTATTGCAGGCTATGGATTCGGTTTACGGAGTACGCTTTTCGGATATTTCCTGCGTGCCGACTGGGCATGGGGAGTCGAAGACCAGGTGGTTCAGCCACGGATTTTCTATTTATCGCTTAGCCTCGATTTTTAAACAGGATATTATTATTTGATTGATTTTAATTAGTCAAACCTCGTCTGCCTGTAACGCTGTAACTCTGCCCTTCGCTCAGGGTCCTGTAACTATCTAACTCTGTAACTCTGAAACCCGATAGCTATCGGGACTGTAACCCTTGAACGCGAAGCCCTGCTTGCTGCAGGCAAGATTGAACGCAAAGCTTGAACGCCGAAGGCGTTGAACCCTTCAAACAAATCAATCGCTCAGCGCCTTGTAACTATCTAACTCTGTAACTCTGAATCCCGATAGCTATCGGGACTGTAACCCTTGAACGCGAAGCCCTGCTTGCTGCAGGCAAGATTGAACGCCGAAGGCATTGAACCCTTCAATCTCATCAATCCCTGAAACCCTGAAACTCTGAAACTCTGAAACCCTGAAACCCTGAAACCTTTTCCCCGGAACAACGATTCCTTTACACTTCAAAAACTAATATCTTCGCTACAATACATGAGCCTTCCCGAAAAAAGAATTACCGATTTTATTCATAAGCATCATATTTTCACCCTCGCGACTTCGGCTGACAATATCCCGTATACCAGCACCTGTTTTTATGTTTACATCGATGCACTCAACATGTTTGTATTTACATCTGATTTTGGCACGCGTCATGTGGATGAATTAACGGCGCAACCCTTGGTAGCCGGTGCTATCGCGCTCGAAACCACCATGATCGGGAAAATTCAGGGAATACAATTTACCGGTAGTTCAGCCTTACTGAAAGATGACCTTTATGACACCGCATTAAGAGCATACCTGAAAAAATTTCCTGTCGCCTCATTTCAGAAGCTTATTCTCTGGAGCATTCAACCCGATTTCATTAAAATGACACACAACCGGCTGGGGTTCGGCACAAAACTTGTCTGGAAACAAGGCAGTTAAAGAATTATCTTAACCAATTTATTATTGACATTTTATTTGGATTATCCTATGTTGCCATAAAAATAAATACCGGAAATTTCGCTTGTATTTACTTGTTAATTTTTATATTCTTACATCCCTTTGTTTACGGGCATTCTGAAACCCTTTATCCATAGGGGTTTCGATACTTATCAAGGGTTTAAACGCCACGCAAGCAGATAGATAGCACTTGCTAACACAGATTTTGTTAATAACTGGATTTGATTATTACGCCAAGCATAGCTTAAATTTGTAAATCCTGATTGCAGCCGTTAAAATACGTTAATGATGTTGGCTTTCAGGATATTCTTTTTATTATTAACAGTGAACGCATAACAAAATGGATGTTAATCTTTTTTCACAAATCGATTCCTCAGTCGGGGAAAGTGTAAAAAACGATTTTTATGATAAAGTTCTAGAACAGCGCCAGAGGCCTGGGATTGATCAGCCTGAAAATGTTGAACCTGCTCCGGAACACGAA
The DNA here is from genome assembly GCA_038250985.1 of Bacteroidales bacterium. GTDB lineage: Bacteria > Bacteroidota > Bacteroidia > Bacteroidales > UBA4417 > UBA4417. Next base: position 893 of record JBBSBT010000187.1, on the reverse strand, counting down.
ATTGTCAGCGTTCCGGCAACGGAAATACCTTTAATGAATCAACAGATTATTGAAAAGCCGGTAAAATCAAAAATGAAAGCATATAGTCACGAAGAAGTGCTGAAAACCGCCACCGTCTATTTTGAAGGCGACAAACTTGCAGCCAGTGTGTGGATGAATAAATATGCACTGAAGGACAGCGACGGCAACATCTATGAGCTTACCCCGGATGATATGCATCACCGGCTTGCTTCCGAAGTGGCCCGTATCGAAAAAAAATATCCCAACCCCATGAGCGAGGAGGAACTTTTCGAACTCTTCCGCAATTTTCGTTATATCGTTCCCCAGGGTAGTCCTATGGCTGGCATTGGGAATAATTTCCAGGTTTCTTCCTTGTCGAATTGTTTCGTTATCGGCAGCGACGGCAACCATGACTCATACGGCGGCATCATGAAAGTGGACCAGGAACAGGTTCAGCTGATGAAACGCCGCGGAGGTGTTGGCCACGACCTCTCGCATATCAGGCCTTCGGGCAGCCGTGTTTTGAACAGCGCACTAACCTCAACAGGTATCGTCCCTTTCATGGAACGCTTCAGCAACTCAACCCGCGAAGTGGCACAGGACGGCCGCCGTGGTGCCCTTATGTTATCTATATCCATCAAACATCCTGACAGCGAAAGTTTTATTGATGCAAAAATGGAGCAGGGTAAAGTTACCGGAGCTAATGTTTCGGTGAGGATCGACGATGGATTTATGCAGGCCGTAAAAAATAACGGAAAGTATAACCAGCAATATCCCATTGAATCAGCAAATCCATCAAAAGTTCAGGAAATAAATGCACGCGGCTTGTGGGAAAAGATCATCCATAACGCATGGAAATCGGCCGAGCCGGGAATCCTCTTCTGGGATACCAT
>JBBSBT010000186.1:0-6360 GCA_038250985.1 Bacteroidales bacterium | reverse complement strand
CTTTCAAAAATTTTATCCGCTGATTTGGCAATAAATCCCGAATATAATTTCCCGTCAGTATCCGGGTAACGGATAGCAAATTCGTAATAGCACGAAGGTATTTCGAAAGTGCCTTCCACAAAACTGACATGAAGGACCCCGGCTTTGGTGCTGGACTGTTCGAGCAATTCCTGTGGTGTTCCTTTTATCTCCCCACCTGAGCTGTTTAGCAGGAAACCTTTGTCCTTCAGAAATTGATTCACTTTTTGTATGGTGCTTAATTTCTTCAGCGAATTGATGCTTACGGTAAAATGATTGGTAACAAACCCATACACGTAAAGCCAGGCTGCATATTCAGATTCTTTACGCAACATTTCGTAGGTTTCGTACGAAGGGGGTCCCCATACATTACCCGAAAACACCAGGTCATTACCAAAAACAAGTTCATCCGGCACACGGGCAGAGCATTGTTTTATAACATCCTGCAATCCCTTGCTGAAATGTTCAGTCATTAACTGGCTTATAAAAACTCTTGGAGCATCAGGTAAGGTTGTATGCTCATAATGCTTGGCTGTAAGGTGTTTATCTTCAAAAACATAATATCCCTTCTGAATATATCCTGCTTCCAGAAACGGTCGGGCCAGCACATCGACATTGATGCGGGTATCGAAAAAAGTACGGAAAGCAATATGGTCGTTTTCCACTTTTTCACCTTCAGCTATAAAACTGTCGTATATAAGTTTTGCTTCAGGATTCTGGTTTATATAATCAGTCCAAAGCCGGTCAAAAATTTCCTGTGCCTTCATTAGTGAAAAGTTAAAGTTTTGAATATAAAATTTTCGCTATCATTTCTATTTAAAAAATGCATCCCTGAATGAAACAATATTTATCCCTGCAAGTTCAAGATCAAGGCTGTTTTTTCTTACAAATGTATCAATTTCTTCCTCATTGTGAACCATATGTATCATATTGATTAACATATCTGACAAACCGGGATAGTTGATTTCACCGGGCATGTCTATTTGCACAAATTCCCCGTTCACCACTTTCACACTAACAGGTAATGAACCTGTTACCAGAGGGATATCCGCATTAAAAGTATAGGCCGGAGAATATCCGAAATTCCATTTCCAGGTTTTATATTTAGTTTCTGATAATATTTTAATGGCATCCAGTTCTTCGTTTTGCATTTGATAGGATTGGCTTTCGGGGTAATAATTCCTCAGCCATAGTACCAGGTTATCAATAAACTGATGAATATCAACATTTTGAGAAAGCAACGGGGCAATATTACAAACTTCGCTTCGTACGGAAGCCATAGCTTTTCCCTGGTAAACTCGCTCCGGGTTCAGACTATTCTGCAAGGCTTCCAGGTTGGTGTTATAAAGCAACGTTCCATGGTGCAGCACTTTGTCGTGAAATATATGCTCTGCATGACCTGAAAATTTATATTCCCCGATAAAAAGGCTGTTGCGTTTGTTCACATTAACTTCGATTCCCAGACTTTGCATAAACAGCGCAATTACCGATGTAAAACGGTTAAAGTCAACCTGGTTGGTTTTTCCGGTCTTATGAATAAATGTGAAATTCACATTGCCTTTATCATGGTACACGGCACCGCCTCCGCTTATGCGCCTGATAACCGGAATATGGTTTGCTCTCACATAAGGATAGTTGATTTCTGCAAAAGCATTCTGGTGTTTGCCAATTATTACTGAGCGTTCGTTCCTCCATATCATACAAATATCGTCTCCTGAATGCTTCACAAAGTATTCCTCGGCTGCAATATTAAGATAAGGATCAGTAAAAGGCCTGTAAAATATCAGCATGATCTCCCGCGACAATGATAGGTTTAAAACGAATAAAACCAATAAAAATTACTCCAGGCAAAGATACTGCATATAAATATAATTATCTTTACATGAAAAATAGTGAAATTTTCATAGACAAACATTACATATTATGCCAACAGATCCAAACATTAAAGAGAAGTTACTTGCCAAATGTATTGAGCTAAAGGAGGAGTCAGAATCACATTTACTTACTGACATGAAAGAAGCGGAGAAGAGCGCTAACGAATATGGGCCGGCAAGAGACCGATACGATTCTTTCAGGCCCCAGCTTATGCGAAAGCGTAATATGCTTGCCAAGCAATTGTCGGCAATTGACGAAGAATTGCGGTTTCTGCGTCAGATGAAATTTGAAAACAAATATTCAACTGCCGAATCTGGCGCAATCGTTGTACTCCAATCACAAACCATCTTTATACTGCTGGGAATCGGAAAGATAGATATGGATAATAAACCTTATTACGTAATTTCTCCGGTTGTTCCTCTTGCCACAGCCATGAAAAATAGTAAGGCCGGCGATTCATTTAGCTTCAGGGGCAAAAAAATGAAAATTATTGAAATATTCTAATCACTGGATGATCAGAATCTGGTCTATACAGAGAAATCAAAATTATCCTTCCTGGTTTTCGTATATACTTCGCGGCTGAAAATATAAAGCCGGGCTGGTTTATGCGCAACCCCAACCTGCTTTTCATTCAAGGGGATCAGGTATTTCATGCTCGATATCTTCTTCCGGAAATTACGTTTGTCGAAAGTAGTTCCAAGTATTACCTCATATAGTTTCTGCATCTGCGAAAGCGTGAACTTTTCAGGTAAGAGCTCAAAACCTATAGGTTTATTCATCAACTCGATCCGCAGATGTTCAAGCGCTTCTTTTACAATATCCATATGATCCATTACCAGGTCAGTTAATTCGTGCACCGGGTACCAGCTTGCATTATCATCCAATATCAATTCTGAACTTTGTTGTTCCGAAATATCAATTAGCGAATAATAGGCAATAGTAACTACATGTTCGGCCGGATGATCAATCTGGCGCAGCCATACCATGTCGCGTGGATTTCTTTTGAGCCTTTCGGGGGAGCCATAACTTTTAAATTGTTTGAGGTATATATTGCTCAGGCCCGTGTTTTCCTTCAATATGCGTGCTGCTGAAGCATCCAGGTCCTCATCCAGGCTCATTAAATCGCCGGGGAGCTTAAGGTCGGCATAATCGGTGGCTTCAAAAGTGAAATTTCTTTCTATCAACAGTACATTCAGATTTGTGAAATCGAACCCGAATACAACGCAATCCACCGAAACATTAGGAATAAGTCCTTCTTGCATATATTTTACTTAAATGAAGGTGATACCAAAGTTGTTCATACTAAATATGCAATAAAATTAAATGAATTTCCCAGAATATGCCCGACAATTGGAGAAAGAAAATATATTAACTATAAGTTATTGTTTATTAGCGTATTAAAAAAACAATAATCTTTTAAATGAACTGCATTGCCCCAAAAAACTGCAGGATGTTCCTGAAAAATAATTATTCATGCAGCAAGTTCAACCGGAATTTGGTATTTTTTTGACCAGTATTCCGGTAACTAATATGCGATCCGGCACTACTCTTCAAATTTTATTCGGTGCTATGACAACCGGATTGTATAAACAAAAAAAGGCTGTCCTGAAAAAGACAACCTAATATTGTATGTTTGGCTGATTAATAGCTTATTTACGTTTTTCCTTGATACGTGCTTTTTTACCTTTAAGATCACGCAGGTAGAAAATCCTGGCACGGCGGACAGCGCCACGTTTATTTATTTCAATTTTATCGATAAAAGGCGAGCAAACAGGAATAATCCTCTCTACACCTATTGTACCCGAAACCTTACGTATAGTGAACGTTTCAGTAACTCCTTCGCCCGAACGCTGCAAAACAACGCCCTGGAAAAGCTGGATACGTTCTTTTTCGCCTTCTTTGATTTTGTAGTGTACGGTAATGGTATCACCTGACTTAAATGCCGGTAATTCATTCTTTACTACAAAATGATCTTCAACGTACTGAATTAACTCCTTCTTACTCATTAGTTTATGTATTAGTTGTGCGTTTTTCTCAAAAATGAGTGCAAATTTACGCTAAATAATTGAAATAAAACAAGCTTACCGCAGATTTTTTAACATAACATTGTTGATAACCTATGGTCCCTGTTCAGTCGGCAAAGTTACAATATTAATTTTATATTTGCGGCACAGGCTTCCGGCCCTGGATTATTTTACACATTCACTTATAAATAAACATGTTATGAACGATGAAAGCATGAATATTTCCTATATAATCAATATACTGGGTGAGAACGGGAACGAAGAAATCAACCCGGTTACGCCCCCGATCTATCAAACCAGTAATTTTTACTTTAAAACGGTGGAGCAATTCCGCAATGCCATTTCGGACGAGAAAAAGAACCTGTTATACTCACGCGGAAATAACCCGACCATCAACCTGCTGTGCCTTAAACTTGCAGCGCTCGAAGGCGCTGACGAAGCACTGGTGTTCGGAAGCGGAATGGCTGCCATTTCGGCGGCCATACTGTCGAATGTAAAAAGTGGTGATCATATTGTATGCGTTCAGAATCCGTATTCATGGACTAATACTTTGTTGAATACCAATATTTTACCAAAATTCGGCATCCAGGCTACTATGGTCGATGGCCGGTCAACACAAGCAATTATTGATGCAGTGCGTCCCAATACAAGTGTTATTTATCTCGAAAGCCCGAATTCGTGGACCTTTGAAATACAGGATCTTTCAGCTATCAGTGCTTTTGCCAGGCAGCATGGAATAATTACAATTATTGATAACAGTTATAGCACACCCTTATACCAGCAGCCCATCAAGCTTGGAATCGACCTGGTGGTGCATACCGCATCGAAATACCTGGGAGGGCACAGCGATTTGGTGGCAGGCGTTTGCTGCGGGTCCGAAAAACTGATAGCAAATATTTTTACAAATGAATTTCTTACTCTGGGCGGCATCTTATCCCCGTTTAATACCTGGCTTATTTTAAGGGGATTACGAACCCTGCCGGTAAGGATGGAACATGTAAGCCGCGTTACAGAGGAATTGATAGCGTACCTGCAAACACAACCCAAGGTAACAAGGATTTATTATCCCTTCCTTCCGAAAAACGCACAGTATGACCTGGCCCGCAAGCAGATGAAGAAAGGCACGGGATTATTTACCATTGAGATTGATTCAACACCCGAAGCTATTGAGACATTTTGCAACAGTCTTACATATTGGCGTATGGCTGTTTCCTGGGGCGGTTTCGAATCCCTGCTTATTCCTTCAGTTGCTTTTGTACGACCCGGCTTATACAGCACCTTGCCCCCGACGCTGATCCGCTTCTCTGTTGGTCTGGAAGATGCTGCGACCCTTATTCTGGATATTGAAAAAAATATGAAATATTTATAAGGGAAACGGAGTGGAGATAAAGGATTTAAAGCTGCTTTTCTGCCGGAAGAGTACTGTGAGTTTTGATTCTTCAACCATATGCATGCACTCCATTGTTGTCAATATAATGATTTGATTTGAAATCCGAAATCAAAAATCCGTTTTCATCCATTTTATCCGCCTCGTCCGCGTTCCATTTTTCTTTCCGTTAGGATTTGAAGCTAAGCGCATAATCAGCGGATTTGTTCAAAATTCAATAGTAAAGCGGATAAAATCTGAACTGACCTTTAGTGTTTATTTCAACAGCCGGAAAAGGAATTTTAACCATAAACAGGCAGTTAAGTATACTTTTCAGTGTCTTGTTTTTTGTCTGTATTTTTGTGAAGTCAATATCAAGAGAAAATAAAAACTGACGATAGCGTTCGGTTGCAGGTATGATTACATTGTGATAACGGGTTAAATTTTCAAACTCCCCGTACATTCCTCCTGCACTGTAACCCACAGCAAAATTGAGCCATCCGGGAATTTTCCTGTTTTTTATCCCCCGGTTTATACCGGCACTTAGCCAATATGTATGCCCGTTGTAGTCGTAAAATAATTGATCAAAACCGTCCCCTAAATAACCATTCGCCTTGCCTGCATATGGGGAAGGGCTAAAGGTAAATTTGTATTTGACTATTTGTTCCTGAAACACAAGTTCCTGTCCGATTACCAATGCACAACCCAACGTATTGGCACCAACATCGCTCAAAGAGAATCCCCATCCTTCGTATATTCCATCCCATATCTCAATGGGAAATTGCATGATAAATCCAAGACCTCCCCCGTACCAGATTGCCTTTTTCCTTGGTACACCTGCCCGGAGTAATGAATGAAATCCAATATAACTCTCCAGGTAAGCCCCATACATATGCCCGAATTTGTCTATCTGATTGTACCCGCCTAAATCATTATAAAAGTGAAAAGGTACCCGTACATCATCTTTGTACCAAACATTTTGTAAATATAACATGGAACCCACATAGGCAGCAGAGTAAATTGATATATAAGGTATTAGCCGGGCTTTATTTATTGATAAAGTATCCTGTTTTATAG
>JBBSBT010000185.1:0-6367 GCA_038250985.1 Bacteroidales bacterium | reverse complement strand
CGAAATGCTGCAGGCGGGCCAGCATCCGCTGGAAGAAGTACTGAAACAAACCAGCCAACTGCAGGCCGGCCTGATATATGAACTTATCACTCCATTTACCCCCATGCCACTGATCGAAAAGGTAATTGCAAATGGCCTTTCAGCTTATGTACTTGTGGCCTCAAATGCGGAGATTCACAGCTATTTCTGTAAAGCCTGAATCCTACAAGACTCTACCGATAAGGGATCCTACTAACCTAAACATGACATAAAAAACATTATGACCTTTTTGGTTTAGAGGGACAAAACATATTGCCTAAAAACGTATCAATAATATTGAAATAAGTCTTAAGGAAAGCCTTAACAATTAATAAGTTTTCAATTATAACAGCTTCATTCGGCAGACTCACAATTCCAGGGGTCGGTTGATTGGAGTTGTTTGCTTTCCCGGCAAGTATATATTCAGGAAAATAATTATATTTGCTTTCAAATACCAATCCCGGATAGGGCTGTTATTTATTTCCCAAAAACGTTTCGTATGATTGCAGAAACACCGGAACCGCTATAATTTATTAATTTCTCGTTGCCTTAATTAATTGATCAATTGAAATGAAAAATATCGGCTATGCATTAACCTACTACTGCCTGGTACCTTTTTTGTATTTCTTATCATTTCTGCCCTGGCCTGTACTTTTTGTTATATCTGATATCTCTTTCCTGTTTCTCTATTATATATGGGGCTACAGGCGTAAAATTGTGATGATGAACCTCTCCCTTTCTTTTCCTGAAAAATCGAATAAAGAGCTGAAAGCTATTGAATATCGTTTTTACAGGTATTTTACCGATATGATTCTCGAAATGCTGAAATTGGTTACCATGAGTCCCGCTCAAAAGCTTGCCCGATGCAAAATGGATACCGAAACCCAGTCCCTTTTTAAGGATCTATATACAAAAGGCAAAAAAGCCATCCTGGTGATGGGACATTATGGCAACTGGGAATATTGCCCGAATGGTCTACCCCTGCAAACTGATTATCAAACTTATGTAATATATCATCCAATAAGCAATCCTTATTTCAATCGTTTAATGTCGCGTATGCGGACCAGCACTTCCTGCAAACTATATTCGATGACCGAAACATTAAAAGGCATGATTGGTAACCGAAATGAATTGAATATGACAGCCTTTCTGGGTGACCAATCGCCTGATCCGAAATCAGCATACTGGACACGGTTTCTGAACCAGGATACTGCTGTGTTCTTTGGTACTGAAAAAATTGCGCAGAAACTTCAAATGGCCGTAATATACGGGAGCATGGAAAGAATAGGGCGAGGGAGATATGTATATCATACAAAACTAATATGTGAAGATGCATCCAAAACAAACCCAGGTGAAATCACCGATAGTCATGTGCAACTTCTGGAGCAGGATATCCGTAATGCACCACATTACTGGTTATGGACCCACCGCAGATGGAAACATAAAAAGCCCGCCGGTTTGTAACCAGCCAAACTAATGGTTTCAAAGCAGTTCCGGGGACTCCGTTAAAAAGAAGTATTGAATAATAAACAGGAAAATAACTGGCATTCAGTAAAATATACAGGATATTGGAACTTCACAACACGCTTATCCTTAGTATATATATACAATTTAACTATTTGTTAAATTTGTTCCGGAATATGAATTCAAGTCATTCAATCGTGCCGGCAAAACTATTTTCATTACATTTGCATCCAATAATTTTCTAACAGCATTTATGGGACTTTTACAAGATAAATTATCAGGATATGATACGCCTCAAAAAGCGATGGAGGCTGGAATCTACCCATATTTCAGGGTTATAGAATCGGATCAGGACACAGAAGTTCTGATAAACGGGGAAAAAGTGCTGATGTTTGGATCCAATAGCTACCTGGGACTTACCAATCATCCGAAAATCAAAGAAGCAGCCAAGAAAGCCATTGATAAATATGGAACCGGGTGTGCAGGATCCCGCTTCCTGAACGGCACGCTCGATATTCATATTGAACTGGAGGAAAAGCTTGCCAAATTAATGAATAAAGAAGGAGCCCTTTGTTACAGTACAGGTTTCCAGGTTAATTTAGGCGTGGTTTCAGCACTAACAGGACGCAACGATTATTTATTACTGGATGAATTAGATCATGCTTCAATTATTGAAGGTAGCCGGCTTTCGTTCTCAAAAATACTGAAGTTTCAGCATAATGACATGAATTCGCTTGAGGCAAAGTTAAGACTTTGTGAGCCTGATAAAATCAAACTGATTGTAGTTGATGGTATTTTCTCCATGGAAGGGGATATTGTTAATTTACCTGAAATTGTAAGGCTCGCTGAAAAGTATAGTGCTTCTGTCATGGTTGACGACGCACATTCAATTGGTGTGATAGGGAAAAACGGGGCTGGTACAGCTTCGCATTTCGGTCTAACTGACAAGGTAGACCTTACCATGGGCACTTTCTCCAAATCATTAGCTTCGCTGGGCGGATTTATCGCCGCTGATAAAGAAATTATCAATTACCTGAAGCATAACTCACGTTCACTGATTTTCAGTGCCAGCATGACCCCATCTTCAGCAGCTACTGTTCTGGCAGCACTTGATATCATGAAATCGGAACCGGAAAGGATCGCTCATCTTTGGGCATTAACAGATTATGCATTGAAAGCCTTTAAAGGCCTGGGATTTGATACCGGCAAATCAGCATCACCTATTATTCCGCTATTCATTCGTAACGAAATTACTGCTTTACAAATGACAAGACTTTTACTGGAAGATGGTGTATTTGTAAACCCGGTTGTATCACCCGGCGTGCCGAAAGAAGACAGCCTGATACGATTCTCCATTATGGCTACCCACACCTTTGAACAGTTGGATATTGCAATTGAAAAGATTGCGAAAATTGCTAAGCAACTTGGAGTACTGTCAAGAGATGCTATAGCAAGTTAATCAGAATATTTTCTCATTCTTTTATTTCTCCCATGCCAAAAGTTGTATTTATCACAGGTATATCATCAGGATTTGGCAGAAAAACTGCTGAGCTGCTTGCTGCAAAAGGTCATATCGTTTATGGCACTGTTCGAAAAGAGACAGAAATTCAGACAGGCATTAACCTGTTGAAAATGGATCTTACTGATCAGATTTCAATTCAGGAGGCTGTCAGTTCTGTTATTCAGAAAGAAGGAAAGATAGACGTTTTGATAAATAATGCCGGGATGCACACTGGTGGTTCTATTGAAACCACACCCATCGAATATGCACGGATGCAGATGGATACAAACGTAATGGGACTGGTTTATATGCTTCGCGAAGTATTGCCTGTTATGCGTAAACAGCAAAGCGGAACAATTATCAATTTCAGTTCAATCGGCGGGCTGATGGGATTGCCTTTCCAGGGATTTTATTCAGCCAGCAAATTTGCCATCGAAGGGATAAGCGAAGCATTACGAATGGAACTGAAACAATTCAACATTAAGGTTGTAGTTATAAATCCTGGCGATTTCCATACGAGTAATACTGTCAACCGACGCGGTTTTCTGGCAAAACAACCCGGTGATCCGTATGCAGAACAATTCGCCAAATCACTTTCTATTATTGAGAAAGATGAGAATGGAGGTTGGCCACCCGAAGTTCTTGCACGCAAACTTGTTAAGATTGTTGAATCTAAAAATCCATGTCACCGATATATAATTGCCACTTTAGAACAAAAATTAGCCGTTGTTCTTAAACAAGCACTTCCTTCCGCCTGGTTTATGAAAATACTGGCGCCTCATTACGGAATTAAATAGGGAATTCCATCTCGTCTGAAACAGTAAAATTAATTATCAGATTTCCCTCTCTTTTCTTAAAAAACCTTTCTGTTAAAAAATTAATATTCTGAATAAAAGGTTGTCGCTTCCATACCGGAGGGGGCAATCATACTATATTTTTGAGTTTAAACTAAGGTAGATTACTGGCTTTTAAATCGGTCAATTCCAACATCTTGAATATTATATCCTCCTTCGAAAACTCTATTCTGAAACAAAGGTTACACAAGCCATGGGATTTGCGTATTAACTATACGACACACAAAAAATGCGGATTCCCATTCAGGAAGCCGCATTTTAAAATCTTAAACTAATCGCATTTTAAGTACTCATCCCTCCGCAAACGCTCAGTACCTGTCCTGTAACATAAGCCGAAAGATCGGATGCAAAGAAAACACAGGCTTTTGCTACATCTTCGGGTTTACCTCCGCGGCGGAGCGGAATCTGGGCAGCCCATTGCGTACGAACTTCTTCGGATAACTTAGCAGTCATTTCAGTTTCAATATAGCCGGGAGCTATGGCATTACAACGAATATTGCGCGAACCTAACTCCTGTGCCACGGACTTGGTAAAACCAATTAGCCCGGCTTTTGAAGCTGAATAATTAGACTGACCGCCATTACCGTTAACACCAACCACGGAACTCATATTTATAATCGAGCCACTGCGTTGCTTGAGCATATATTTCTGTACAGCTTTAGTCAGGTTGAATACCGACTTCAGGTTCACCTTTATTACCAGGTCCCAGTCGGCTTCGGTCATGCGCATCAAAAGGTTATCGCGGGTAATGCCGGCATTATTCACCAGGATATCTATATGACCAAACTCTTTGGCAATTTCGTCGACAGCACGCTCGCTGTCATCGAACGAACTAGCATCGGATGCATAACCCATGGCTTTAACACCTAAGGCCTGTATCTCGCGTTCGGTAGCTTCCATTATTTCATCGCGGCGCATATCAGTAAATGCCACAGAAGCGCCCTGACCGGCAAAAGCAATAGCTATTGCTTTGCCTATTCCACGGGAAGCTCCGGTTATGAGTGCAACTTTTCCTTCGAGTAATTTCATGATTATTTCAGTTAATAGTTATTAGAAAATCGTTAATGGTCATTGCTCAAATTAATAACTTCATTTACCCTCCTTTTCTTCTTGTCTCTTTGTTACCTGGTTGCAATTAAGCCCACTTAACAAGATTAAAGTCCATACGGTGAGGCAACAAAGGATTTTTCGGGGTGATACGGAAGGCAAAATCAAACACACCTGCAAGCGAGGTTTCCAGTTCAATAGAAAAATGAGCCTGGTTTCCATCTACTTTGGTAAGCTGCAATTCACGGATTGCCTCGGGTTCAATCATTTGATCATTAACACGTTGACCTGATACCATTTCGACCATTATATCATCGGGTGCGATATCGCCCAGGCTCAGAATGAGTTCAGCTTTAAAAATATCACCCATATTCAGCTCATCTTTGGTTGGATCCGGGAATATAACATCTACTACCTCAATGCCATCCCAATTACGTATCATCCTGAATTTCCATGATGCCAGGCTACGCAATGCGGTATAATCATCTTCTTTAAGTAAAGCGGAGCGTTTGGCGAGTTTGTGATAGTATTTGTCGAAATAATCATCGAGCTGACGTTTCATGGTAAAATGAGGAGCAATACCTGAGATAGTATTCTTCACATACTTAACCCAGCGGTGAGGTACTCCATCAGTATCACGGTCAAAAAATGCCGGGATAATTTCGTCTTCAAGAATATTATAAATGGTTTCGGCATCCATTTCATCCTGGAACTGCTGATTATCGTAAGTACGTTCTTCTTTCAGAGCCCATCCGGCATCCTCGCGGTATCCTTCAGCCCACCATCCGTCGAGCACACTAAAATTTACCACGCCGTTCATAACCGCTTTTTCGCCGCTTGTGCCACTGGCTTCGAGCGGACGCATTGGTGTATTGAGCCATATATCCACACCCTGTACAAGTTTGCGGGCCATAGCCATATTGTAGTTTTCGAGGAAAACTATTTTACTGACAAACTGTTTCATCCGCGAAACTTCCACAATCCGTTTTATCAGGTCGGCACCGGCTTTATCGGCCGGGTGTGCCTTCCCTGCAAAAACAAATTGCACGGGTTTATCGGGATTACCCAGTATTTGAGCCAGGCGTTCCATATTGGAAAACAGAAGATGTGCCCGTTTGTAAGTTGCGAACCGGCGTGCAAAACCGATGGTCAGGGCTTTACTATCAAGCGATTCAATAACTTCCAGAACCTGTTTAGGGTTTTCAGAGCTGGTACCCATCGCATCGGATAAGCGTTTCTTGATGTAACCAACCAGTTCTCCTCTCAAATCCTCCCTGATTTGCCATATACGCTCATCAGGCACATTGTGTATTTTCATCCAATATTCCGGATTCGACTGATCCTGCAAATATGCGGCACCAAATTCCTGCGCATACAGTTTTTTCCATTTGGCATTGGTCCATGTAGGCAGATGCACTCCATTAGTAACATACCCGATGTGGATTTCATTTTCGTAAAATCCGTTGTACATATCCTTGAACAT
>JBBSBT010000184.1:0-6377 GCA_038250985.1 Bacteroidales bacterium | reverse complement strand
GTTACCGACCTTACCGGCGATCCTGCCAAGGAAGCGGTAAAAGGTTTACCTGATGTAGTGCAAAGCCTTGTAAACAAACATGAAGATATAGCTTCAATTGCGTTGTTTCTTATTATCCCGGCCGGTTTAATGGCAGCCTTAACGCTTTACAGTATCTGGAAAAAGGAGAAATCCGTAAATTTCCTTTTGATCATAACTCTTGTGCTTTCGTTAGTAAGCTGCGGAGCTATGACTTATGTAGGCCGCACCGGCGGACAGATCAGGCATACCGAGTTCCGAAATGATGCTACGAAGCAATATATTATTGATCATCAGAATGATAAAGCTGAGGAGGATTAGTTGTTGTTTACGAATACTTTTTCTACCATATTTTTTCGTTCAATATGATTTATCCTGATTTATCTCCACCAATTGCAGTATATGTAAACTATAAGCCTAATATTCAGGGCAATAATTTTTATTATTAATTTCTCAGATATGAAAAAAGGAGCATTCACTTTTATTTTCGCACTTGTTGTAACAAGCACATTTGCACAGCGGTATACTATCTTTGGAACTGTAAAGGACAGCTTAAGTGGTGAAACTCTTTCGGGTGCCAACATTTTTATTGCTGAAACCAAGTTGGGCGGTACTGCCAATGTATATGGTTTCTATTCGTTAAGCTTATCTCCCGGCAATTATAATCTGACCTTTTCGTATCTCGGGTATACAGAAGTTCAAAAACAAGTTCACCTGACCGGCGATTTGAGCCTTGACGTAAATTTAATGATTAAGCAGACTGAATTAAAAACAGTTGTTATTTCCGGTATAAAATCAAATGTGGACCAGGCAACTGTGAGCAGGAACGTAATTACAGCAGCCAGAATAAAATCAATTCCCTCATTAGGCGGTGAGGCGGATGTTTTAAAGTCGCTTCAATTAATGCCCGGCATCCAGGCTGCAAACGAAGGTTCTGCTAACTTGTATGTAAGGGGTGGATCTTATGATCAGAACCTGATCCTGCTTGACGAAGCTCCGGTTTACAATCCTGCTCATGCCCTGGGATTCTTCTCAACATTTAATACTGATGCAATAAAGGATGTTTCAGTGATGAAAGGAGCTTTCCCGGCACAATATGGCGGTCGCTTATCCTCAGTAGTGGATGTTACCATGAGGGAAGGTAATAATAAGAAAACTGAAGTAAATGCCGGAGTTGGGCTGCTCGCCAGCAGACTCACTATTGAAGGACCCTTATCGAAAGGAAAAGCCTCGTACCTGCTTTCAGGAAGGTATAGTTATGTCGGGCATACATATAACCTGCTGGGAGGTGCCATCGGAAGAGATCTTCTGCAGGAATGGTCGTTAAGAAACTTCAATGATAAAAACAAAATCTGGTTCTATGATCTGAATGCGAAGATCAATTATATCATCAACACTAAAAATCATGTTTATCTGAGTTTTTATTCCGGACACGACAGTTTTTACTGCAATGCTCTCAATAATAATAATGTCCTTGATTGGGGCAATTATACTTCGACTCTGCGATGGAATCATATTTTTACCAGTAAATTATTTTCAAATTTTACGTTGTACAAAAGCCGCTACAATTATTCATACTTTATCTATGAAGATATCAGGAACTTTAAATGGAAGTCGGATATTGAAGAAACCGGTATGAAATCAGACTTTACCTATTTTCTGAATCAGAAAAATAATATCAAAGCGGGGGTTTCAATAATCTACCATAAGTTCAATCCTGGCTCCATCTCTCCGTATGATACTACTTCGGTTATTACTCCATTTTCGTTAGACACAAAAAGGTCGCTCGAATTTTGCGGATATCTGAGTAACAATCAAAATATTACTCCAAAATTATCAGTGAATTACGGTATTCGGTACAATTTATTTATGAACCTCGGATACGGTGTGGTTTATAAGTATGGTGAGGATATGACATCAGTAATTGATAGTACGGTTTATGCTAAAAATGCCCTGATGAATTCGTATGGGGGTTTCGAGCCTCGTTTGTCAGTTCTTTTTAAAACAGGTAAGCAAAACTCGTTCAAACTGGCATATGGTTTAACGAAACAGTATCTTCATTTATTAAGCAATTCTTCTGTTGGCTTACCAACTGATACCTGGCTTCCTCCGGATTCGCATGTCAAGCCGCAATCTTCTCAGCAACTGGTTCTGGGTTTTTATCAATCCTTCGGCCAGGATAAAGCTGAACTTTCCATCGAAACTTATTACAAAACACTGAAGAATATTATTGATTATAAAGACAATGCTGATTTGTTTATCAATAAACATATTGAAACGCAGTTACTCAGCGGGAAAGGATATAGTTATGGTATAGAGGGAATGCTTGAAAAGAAAACAGGGAAATTGACAGGATGGATTTCGTACACTTTAGCTAAAACCCAATACCAGATAAAAGGGATTAATAACAATAATTACTATTCGCCTCGTTATGATATCCGCCATAACATCGCAATTACGGGAATGTACCGGCTGAATAAATACTGGGTGTTTTCATCTACATTTAAATACGCATCGGGTGGATTTGTTACAGTTCCTGATCAGATATTTACGGTTGATGGAGTCACGTTCCTTACGTATTCATCACGAAATAACTATAAACTTCCGGCTTACCACCGTCTCGATATATCGGTATTATTCTCTCCTAAGAAAAATGCACATAGAAACTGGAAAGGGGAGTGGGAGTTTTCGGTAATTAATGTTTATAACCGAAAGAATATTTATTCATTATATATTGAAACTGAATCCACCTATCAAACTACAAAAGCATATAAAACGTATCTCTTCGGAATGATGCCAATGATTTCGTACAATATAAAATTTTAATGGATATGAAGAATTATAGTATAGTTTTTCTGATGATCGTATTTCTATTCGGGTGTAAGGATGAATATGATTTCAAGCTGGCAGATCAGTCTCCGAAACTGGTTGTGGAAGGAATAATAACCGATGGCCCTGGCCCTTATTATGTGCGGCTTACCCTGAGTCAATCAACATACACGACCGATGGATTGGATTCTACCCACCTATATGGTGTTGGTGATTATTTTAAACCCGTGTTGGATGCTAAGGTGGTTATTTCTGATAATCAGGGGATTATTGATACTTTAAGACCCTGTAAGGATACTTTTTACATCCATCATACGTGGACTTTTGACGGAGTTAACTATATTAGTGATTCCATGTTGTATTTTTATCCAACTGCTCATATTTTTGGTTATTACCAGACAAATTCAATTGTTGGTGTTCCGGGAAATACATACAACCTCAAAGTGTTATGGAATGGAGCCGAATATAATTCCAGCTGTTATATGCCGGCGGTTCCAAAAATTGACTCTGTTACTTATGAGTTCACAAGAGGTGCTATTGGAAAGGAGGACTTTTATATTCCTAAAATCTGGTTTAAAGATAACCCTTTAACTAAGGATTACTATTTGTTCAGAACTTCCGGAGGCATGGCATGGGGAAGATCTGTTTTAAGTGATGACAATATGAAAGCCAATATTTCCGGCTTGAATGTTTTCCAGGGCGAAACGCATTCCTGGTGGCTTAATTCCTATCCCTGGACTGGTCAGGCATATTCGATTGAAATGAGTTCGATAACAAAAGAAATTTATGATTATTATCAGGCGCTGATCATGCAGTTTCGGAACGATGGAGGCGTATACACCCCAACGCCGGCTTCACCGCCAACAAATATTACCAATGGCGCATTTGGATATTTCAGGGCATCGGCAGTACAAATGGTTCATGATACAATGCCAAATTCACCTTAATTCAGGGATGATGCTACAAAACAATATTATTGATCATCAGAATGATCCAGTTGTAGAAGATTGAAATTTCTGGTCTTTTTTACAAAATCTATTAAAAGTAAACACCCGTCCTGCAATAAGCTGAACGGGTGTTTTTTATAGAGCAATTCTCCACTATGATTTCGCACTTAATTCTTCCTCAAAATATTTATAAAACCAGGTAATCGTTTCAATTCCTTTGTAAAAACACTCCAGATGGTAGTTTTCGTTAGGCGAATGTGCATTGTCAGTATCAAGCCCGAAACCCATAAGGATTGATTTAATTCCCAATACCTGTTCAAATGTTGAAATTATCGGGATACTTCCCCCGCTGCGGGTCGGAACAGGTTTTATGCCGTAAGTGGTTTCGTAGGCTCTGCTTGCGGCGCGATAAGCTGCCGTATCAGTGGGAGCCACATAAGGATACCCGCCATGGTGTTCAATAACCTTGACCTTTACATAATCGGGAGCGATGGATTTGAAATGTCGGGTAAAGAGTTCCGCAATTTTATTCGGATCCTGGTGAGGAACAAGCCGCATGCTGATTTTAGCGAAAGCCTTTGCCGGCAAAACGGTTTTTGAGCCTTCTCCCGTATAACCGCTCCACATGCCGTTAACATCCAATGTCGGGCGTATGCCGGTGCATTCGTTCACGCTGTAACCTTTTTCACAAAGCGTGGTTTTGATATCAAGCTTATTTTTGTATTCTTCGAGGTTAAAAGGCGCGCGGGCCATATCAGCGCGTTCTTCGGCTGAAATCTCCAACACATCATCGTAAAAACCAGGGATTGTAATATGGTTATTTTCATCGTGCAGGGATGCGATCATTTTAGCCAGGATATTAGCCGGGTTGGCGACAGCGCCTCCATACAAACCTGAATGCAGGTCCTTGTCGGGTCCGGCAACTTCCACTTCCATATAAGCAAGGCCGCGCAAACCAACAGTAACGCTTGGGATATCAATGGCAATCATGCTGGTGTCCGAAACCAGGATCAGATCTGCTTTCAACAGGTCCTTCTGTCCGGGGAGCCATTTTGCCAGGGCCGGCGAACCCATTTCTTCTTCGCCTTCAATCATCCATTTCACGTTGAAATGAAGTTGTTTGGTCAAAACCAGGTATTCAAACGCTTTTACCTGCATAAAAAGCTGTCCTTTATCATCCACGGCGCCGCGGGCAAATATTTTACCATCACGGACTTCCGGCTCAAAAGGCGGCGAATCCCAGAGATCGAGCGGGTCAACCGGCATTACATCGTAATGACCGTAAACCAGGATAGTCGGTTTGGAAGGATCAATTATTTTTTCGCCATAAACCACCGGGTGGCCTTTAGTTTGCATGATTTCTGCCTTATCCGCACCGGCTTTCAATAGCGTATCAACTATATATTGAGCCGTTTTTACCATGTCGTCCTTATGTTCGCTTTGCGAGCTGATGGAAGGAATGCGGATTAAACCGAACAACTCATCAAGATATCGTTGGGAGTTGGCTTGGATGTAAGATTTTAGATTTTCCATATTCATTAATTATTTAAATTTTAGATTTGTTTTTAATAATCAGCCCGTTCAATGCAATGAAAGATAAATACAGGCCACAGATTTCGCAGATTAAGTATAAATGTCAATGGTCTGTTTTTTTTTGTTATGAAAACTGCAGAAAGCAGTTCTAAATCTGTGCAAGTTCGTAAAATCTGCGGTAAAATAGATTGTTAAGAGCTGAAAATTTTCAATTTAGTTTGATTATTTTAGTTTAAATCCGGTTTCTTCAAACTTCAAAATACCGGATTTCGAAAGTTTCCCCGTCGAAAATGCCATAGGAATAGTGTTTAACCCAGTCGCCCAGGATGATACAGTTTGCTTTTTCTGAAACTTTTATATTGGTTGGAATATGCCTGTGCCCAAACACAAAGTAATCTATTTCAGGCTTTTTTGCAGCCATTTCGCGGGAGTAAACCAGGAGGAACTCTTTATCCGTCTCGAAGAAGTTCTCGTCTTTATCCTGTTTGATCATATTCGAGATGCGGCTTCCACGCGAAAAATAAAGCCCCATTTTAGTTCCCAGGTCGGGGTGAAGCCAGCGGAACAGGAACTGGTTGAATTTGGAAAGGAATATCTTTTTCAGAAATTTATATCCATTATCGCCCGGGCCCAGACCATCGCCATGAGCCAGGTAAAAATTACGGCCTTTCAGTTCAATTTCCTGTGGATCGTCGTGAATAATTACGCCGGCTTCTTCGTTAAGGTAATTGAAAGCCCAGAAATCGTGATTGCCTTTGAAAAAATGTACGGGTATGCCTTTTTCCGTTATTTCGGCCAGTTTGCTGAAAAGCCTTGTATATCCTTTCGGGACAACGGTTTTGTATTCGAACCAGAAATCAAAAAGATCGCCCATCAGGTAAATGGCTTCCGCATCTTTCTGGACCATATCCAGCCAACGGATAAGCTTTTTTTCCCTCACCAGGCTGCTCAGCCGGTCGGGAATGCCAAGATGAAAGTCGCTTGCGAAATATATGTTGGTGTTTGTTGAGGTCATGGGTACAGCTGATTATGGTATATCTTTTCTTGTTT
>JBBSBT010000183.1:0-6385 GCA_038250985.1 Bacteroidales bacterium | reverse complement strand
CTACCGTGATAAAATCTTCAATATTTCTTTTTCCATAACATCTGCCGGTACTTCTATAATTCGGCCTATTTCAACATTATTTCGATAAAAGATAAAGGTTGGTACAAGTTCAACTTTCAGCGAATCTACATTGGTCCCCGGTGCTTTTTTTGAGCGGTCCACACAGATAAGTGTCAGCTTCTTATAATTAAAATTTAACTCATCCATAATTTTATAAAACCGTGGAACCCACTCTTTGCTGTCGCCGCACCAGGTGCCCATCACAACGGTAACTTTAACGCCTTTCAGTTTCCCGGCAAGTTGTTTCATGGTTTGTGCATCAGCATGGTATATAGGGTATTCAGCTTTATAGGCCGAATCAAAATCACAGTTAACGGTGGCAAATCCATCGCGGTTACAGTAGCCAGTTAGCATTTCATTGTTTTTCTTAGTGTCAGTTGATTTCTGATTCATCTTTTGGGTAAATGCCAGGGAAGGAATCAGTAAAAGTGCAAGAAATATAAGTTTTTTCATTTTAATCATTTAAGATGAACAAATGTCCAAAACAAGTTTAGCCTCTGAAATGTTTTTCGATAATTATCTTAGTTATTATACCTCTATAGCAAAACGATATTGTTCCTTATGGCAAATTTTACCAGGTCTACCGTGGTTTTGAGTTCAAGCCGGGCCATAATATGATTTTTATGTGACTCAACGGTTCGTATACTGATAAAAAGTTTATCGGCAATTTCCTGGTTGGTCATTCCTTCGGCGAAAAGTCTGAGTACCTCGATCTCACGTTTCGAAAGCAGGCTTTCGTTGTTTTCGGCTTCCGATGAATCGGATTTGGCTTTTTTAATATAGCTTTTCAGGATCACATTCGAGATGCTTTCGGCAAAATACTCTTCACCCCGGTGGATTGCATAAATAGCTTCTATCAATTCTTTGCGCGATGTGTTTTTGGGCAGGTAGCCCCGTGCACCTGAATTAATGGCATTGAAAATAAATTCCTCCGAGGTGTGCATGGAGAGAATCAGTATGCGGATACCCGGGAAATCGCTGTGGAGCTTCTTTGTTATTTCAATACCCGACATACCCGGCAAAGCTATATCAAGTATAGCAATTTCGGGTTTTGATTGCCTGAGCAAGTCGAACAATTCTTTGGCGTCGGAAGCTTCACCTATGATTTCAAAACCACTTTCACCCGCCAACAAATTCGCTATTCCGGTCCGCACTAGCAGGTGGTCATCCACCAAAATCAGTCTGATCTTTTCCATTAGTTATATTATAAGGTATTGAAACGTTTAAAGTTGTTCCAATGCCTGGTTCGCTGTTAATATTAAATTCACCCTGCAACAAATGTGTCCGTTCGCGCATGTTTTGCAGACCATTGCGTTGTGCAAAACAAACCGGGTCAAATATAAAGCCTTTTCCGTTGTCAGATACTTCCAATGTAACTATATTATCAGCACGGTTTAGTTTTATGTGCACCTGGGTGGCCCTGGCATGTTTTGCGATGTTGTTGAGTGCCTCCTGGGCAATGCGGTAGATGTAAACCTGCGACTTTTTTGAAATACGATCGAGCGAGCCTTCATTTTCGAAAATAGTGCTGAACCCGGCTAAAGACCCGAATTCAGAAGAAAGCGACCTGAGCGTGGAAACAATGCCAAATTCGTTGAGTGCAGCCGGCATCAGTGCATTGCACACGCGACGTACGTCCTCAATGGTGAGATCAATCATGTTTTTGGCTGAGTCGATCCCTGCCCGCATCATCGAATAGGTTTGTGTTTCAGCATTCTCGAGCTGCAGTTTCACAGCAATAAGCGATTGCCCGATGCCGTCGTGTAATTCGCGCGAAAGACGGTTCCGTTCCTGGTCCTGTCCGTCAATAACCGAACGAAGCCTGCGTACTTTTTCCTGCTGAAGTTCATCTTCCTGCTTGCTGATCCGCTCAACGATGTTACTAAGCGTCGTATCAATCTGTCCAAAAACACCTTTTCCCGGATTTTCTGATTCTTTTAATGATCCGTTCCCGATATTTGCCAGGCTATTCCGCAACTGGCCTACCCGGTTTGCCATATGGATACTGAAAATTAACCAGCCGCAAATAAGTAGTAATGCCATAACGCTGCTCAAAACAATGCCTTCCTCCCAAACGAATAAACTCCAGATTAAAACAGAAATAATAAACGGGGGTAAAACAAAATTGAGATAAAGCTGTTTTAAGAATCGACTTTCCATTTTCATTGTTTTGGCTTAAGCCTCAAAATTAGTCAGAAAAAATATAGCGGCAAATAAACACATCACTTTGATTTTAGTTAGATTTGCATATTGAATAAAAAAATAAAAACAAAACATGTCACAGATCGGAATTTTTTTTGGAGGAAGCGATACCGGGGGCACAGCCAAAGTGGCCCGGAAAATACAGGAACTATTAAGTGCTGATAAGGCTACTGTTCATAATGTAAGCAAAGCGTCGCAGTTGGATGTTGAAAAATATGATTTCCTGGTTCTGGGAACAGCCGCCTGGGGAATCGGCGAAATGCATTCGGATTGGGAACGTTTTATAGATCGGTTGATTGAAGCGGACGTTTCGGGTAAAAAAATAGCTTTATTTGGCCTCGGTAACCAGAAAATGTACCCCGAAAGCTTTGTTGATGGAATGGGAACCCTGTTTTGCCGCATGCCCAATAAAGAAAATGTGGTTGGATTTACTCCTATTGCCGGTTATAATTTCTATTACTCTACCGCCGAAAAAGAAGGTAAATTTGTTGGCCTAGCTATTGATGATGATGTTCAGCCTGAATTAACTGAAAAACGGATTGTGGATTGGGTTAAGCAAATAAAGAAAGAAGCAAAAATTTAATCTTTTGATATGTTTTTTGAACGAGCAGTCATTTGCCTGCTCAATCTTTTATAAAGGGCTGTTTGCGAACTTCCGGTTTCATTACTTTTATTAGAATAATTAAAAGTCTTTATTTCATCATCTGAAGAGTAGCAGCTATACTCATCAGTTGAATCCGGAATTTTATTGAATACGTTTCCGGATTTTTCAGCAACTATGGTTGCTGAGGCAATGAATTATTCCAATCCTAATGTAGTTTATAACAATTCTAAATATAGCGTTTGAATAGTATTTGAACAGCAATTTTGTACTTTCGTCACGTTAATATTCACAGAAGCTTATACGTATATTTTGGATTTACTGAAATTCTGTGCGTGGTTTCGGATATAACACGAAATGAAATTGTTCAAAACATATTAAATCCCCATTTATGAAAAAACTCTCACTACTCATTTCAATTTTTCTCATGATTCAATTACCAGCCATGACACAGGTAAAGGATGATGTAAATCCGTTTTTTACAGAGTATAAAACGCCTTTTCAGGTTCCTCCTTTTAGTTTAATAAAAATTCAGCATTATTTGCCTGCTTTTGAGAAAGGTATTGCTGAACAGCAAACAGAAATTGATGCAATCACCAATAACATAGCTACGCCGACTTTTGAGAATACGATAGCTGCTTTTGATAAATCGGGCAAGCAACTTAAAAAAGTAAGTTCCGTTTTTTACAGCCTTAATTCGGCAAACACTAATCCTGAAATGCAGGCATTAAACCGCCGGATTGCTCCTCTTACAACAAAACACCGTGACAATATTTCACTTAATGATAAATTGTTTCAACGAATTAAAGCAGTATACCTGGATCTGGGGAAAAGCAAACTTAATGCTGATCAGAAACGGGTGGTTGAAAAATACTATAAAGACTTTGTCCGTAACGGAGCCAACCTGAATGAAACTGATAAAACAAAATTACGTGACCTTAATCAAAAACTATCAGTTGCTTCAATAAAATTTAATGAAGACCTGTTGGCGGAGACCAACACTAATTTTAAATTGGTTATCGATAATAAGGACGATCTTGATGGTTTGCCGGAAGGAAGTATTACCGCAGCTGCAGACGAAGCAAAGAAAGCCGGTCTTGATGGGAAATGGGTTTTTACGCTTCAAAAGCCAAGCATGCTCCCGTTTCTTCAGTATGCCAAAAACCGTGCGCTTCGCGAAAAACTATATCGGGGTTACTTCATGAGAGGCAATAATGACAATGAGTTTGATAACAAGGAACTTATCCTTACAATAATGAACCTGCGGTCCGAAAAAGCTAAACTTTTAGGTTTCAAAACTCATGCGGAATATGTTATCAGCAACAATATGGCTCAGACACCTGAAAAAGTTTATACTTTCCTTGAAGATTTGATGAAGCCTGCTCAGGAGGTAGCCATACGCGATCGTGATGAAATGCAGAAGATAATTGATCGCGAAGGCAATCACTTTAAACTTGAACCCTGGGACTGGTGGTATTACACTGAGATTGTGCGGAAAGAAAAATACAAACTCGAAGAATCCGAACTTAAGCCATATTTCGCACTGGAGAATGTAAGGAACGGGATGTTTGCCGTAGCAAATAAATTATATGGTATCACATTCAAAAAGATGACTGAATGCCCTGTTTATCTTCCGGAAGTTGAAGCATATGAAGTAAAAGACGAAAAAGGTGCTCATCTTGGTGTCTTATACCTCGATTATTTTCCACGGCCAGGGAAACGGGTTGGTGCATGGTGCGGACGATTCAGAAGTCAATACTATGAGAATGGAAAGAGAATTACACCTGTAGTCACCATTGTTACCAATTTTACTCCACCATCGGGCAACACGCCTTCACTGTTAAGCTGGGACGAGGTTACTACTCTTTTTCATGAGTTTGGACATGGTTTGCATGGTTTGTTCACTGATGGGAAATATGAACGTACTGCAGGAAACCTGCAACGCGATATGGTCGAACTGCCTTCGCAGATTATGGAAAACTGGGCTGCTGAACCTGAAGTGCTAAAAATGTATGCTAAACATTACCTGACCGGTGAAGTTATGCCTGACGAACTGATGAACCGGTTAACAAACAGTATGAAATTCAATGAAGCTTTCAATACTGTTGAATACATTGCTGCATCATTACTCGATCTCGACTGGCATTCATTTACAGAACCTCAAAAGGTGGATGTAATTGATTTTGAAAAAGAAGCTATGAGTAAAATCAACTTAATGGATGAGATTCTGCCACGTTATCGTTCCACTTATTTCAGTCATATTATCGGAGGATACGATGCCGGTTATTACGTTTATTTATGGGCTGCCGTGCTTGATGCAGATGCCTTCCAATCCTTTGTTGATTCAAAAGATATTTACAACAAACAAATAGCATCCAAATTCCGTAAGTACATTTTAACTGAAGGCGGAAGTGATGAAGGTATGGTTCAGTACCTGAAATTCAGGGGCCAGGAGCCGTCAAGAGAACCTCTTCTGAATAAACGTGGATTGAACTAGTTTGAGAAAATTGAAAATTATAGAGAAGAAACTATCTGAATACAGCTTTTCATTCTTTTTAATAAAATGATCAGGGAAATTCATCTACTGGTATCACCCTGATGTTAAACTACCATATCAGATTGAAAAGGAATACTAACACGTAGTATTTCTTTCCTTCCAATCAAAATCTGCACATCTTTCCCTGGTAAAAATCATTTTTTTACCAGGGAAAGATTTTTTTTTTGATCAGGTTTTTCCATTTATAGAGATTTATTTATTAGCATAAATCATAAATCAATTGAATAGCCGTTTATTTACCATCTATACATTGATATATATCAGTTTGTGGAAATATTTCAATAATTTAGTAAAAAAAAGTAGCCTGAATGTTTTTTGCTTTCAAAAAAAATACAATTTTGCACTCACAATCATGAATTAATTATGGGTTTTCTCAGATCAACTACTTCTGTTTTACGTAAAGCGATCATCATTGGATGGGCTGTAGCAGTGGTGTGGATTTATCTTGGCAACCTGATTAATTTTCATCAGCATCATATCTGGGGCAAACAACTGATTCCTGTTGCGTGTTCCTCTACCCGGTATAAAGATGAAAATTCTGTCTCATTAGCTAAAGGTGATATTAATTCAAAGAGTTTTAATTCAAGTATTCATTTTGATTTTGCATCACCTGTTTATCAGGTTTCAATAATTTCATATCCTGAGATCGTTTCATTCCATCTCATTATACCTGATGCTCCTGTTCTTCAACAGGGAATTCTGGCCTTTTCCCTAAGAGGCCCTCCTTCAGCATAATTTCTTACCACCGGTATTTGGTAATACACCAGGCATCCTTTTGTGTATTTTATACCTGTATCGCATTTCCGTTTACCGGTAATGCATGAACAATGGCTGATTTACACTTAAATCAATCTCAAACCAATTTAATTTCAATAACAATGAATAAAAAGTTCTACACTTTTGTTGCATTACTAGCAACCACTTTTGCAGGCATTGCGCCTGTTATGGCCCAGCAATTCGGGTCG
>JBBSBT010000182.1:0-6397 GCA_038250985.1 Bacteroidales bacterium | reverse complement strand
CCGTTTTCGTACCAGGCCTTCCATGGTCCATCGCGTTGCTCATCCTTATATTGGCCGTCTATTTTTATCTGTTTATTCTCGTAATACATTATTTCCCGGTCAAGTATCAGTTTACCGGATTTTTTATGGAAATACCTTATAATTTTCGGATTGCCGTTTTCGTAAGTTGACTCAACTACTTTTTTCTGTGAACAGCCAAATGCAATTGAAGCAAGGATTAATGCAAGCAGAATTCTCTTCATATTTGGTTATTTTCTGTTAAAAGTTAATCGCAAGCCCTTTTCCTGTTCATTAATTGAGCCGTTGTCGTATGCAAGATGACCATTAACAAAAGTTTTCGCAACCCTGGCATCAAAAGTTGTACCCTCGAAAACCGACCACCCGCATTTATACAGAATATTTTCTTTTTGAACCATCCATTGCTGATCAGGATTCACCAGCACAAGGTCGGCAAAATAACCTGCGCGTATAAACCCACGCTTTTCGATGTTATAACAAACGGCCGGTGCATGGCACATTTTTTCGACCAGGGTGGTGAGCTCCATTTTCCCTTGCTTCACCAATTGAAGCATGGCTGGCAACGAATGTTGCACCAATGGTGTGCCTGATGGTGCTTTAAAATAAGATTGATCTTTTTCTTCGGCCAGGTGCGGGGCATGATCAGTTGAAATAATGTCGAGCTTATTAGTATTCAATCCTTGCATCAGGGCAGCCCTGTCGGCTTTGGATTTGATGGCCGGGTTAACTTTTATCCGGGTTCCGAGCCGGGCATAATCTTCATCGCAAAACCAGAGATAATGTGTGCAGGCTTCGGCTGTAATCCGTTTCTGCGCCAGCGGGATTGTATTATCCAGCAGGCTGAGTTCAGCCGAAGTGGATAAATGTGTGATATGTAGACGGGTATTATATTTCCGGGCAAGAGATACAGCCAGCTCGCTGGAAAGGAAACAGGCTTCGGTGGTTCGGATTGCAGGATGCATTTCAACCGGAATGTTATCTCCATATTTAAGACGCATAGCTTCAGTATTGATGCGGATAGTGTTTTCGTCCTCGCAGTGTGCTGCCACAGGAATGGGCGATCTTTTAAAAATTTCTTCCAGTGTGCTGAGTTTATCCACCAGCATATTACCGGTTGAGGCGCCGAAAAAAACCTTAACACCACATACCGTCCGAGGGTTGGCATTTACAATTTCGTTAATATTATTATTGCTGGCCCCAAGGAAAAAAGAATAATTTGCCACCGATTTCTCAGCCGCCAAATCCATTTTTTGTTCCAGTAATTCCAATGTAACAGTTTGTGGCTGGGTATTCGGCATCTCGAAAAATGAAGTTACACCGCCTGCAACGGCAGCACGGCTCTCTGTCGACAAATCTGCTTTATGCGTATTACCCGGCTCACGGAAATGCACATGGCAGTCGATAACTCCCGGAAGTAAAAGCAATCCTGTGGCATCAATTACTACGGTGCCATTTAAGGGTTCCATATCTCCGTGTCCTATGGCTTTAATCATTTGTCCGCTGATCAGTACATATCCTGTAAACTGCTGCCCTTCGTTAACAATGGTAGCATGGCGTATTAACGTAAGTTGATTATTCATATAAAATGCTTAGCCTGAAAAACGATACAAAAGTACTTTACTTCGCTTGATTTTCTATACTTCAATCAGCCTGATCCAAATTATTCGCAGACCCTGGCCTGTCAAATTTATTTCTTTGAAGGATTAAATTAATATTTTTAAGAACAAAGCTGATAATCTGTCCCTTTTAATGGGTTTGCGGAAAAATGATCTTTGGATAGGACATTCTATCATTAACATTATTATCAAGAATCCTGTCAAATTCTATTAGGACTATTATTTTTTCTCTCTATCTCGCCATTACATCAAGGGTGAACTTATTAATGGATATTTTGATTGGGGAAACAGAAAAATTTGGTTTTGCCTCATCCTGTATGTTGCTGTGGGCACTGAAAAAGGGTATTACTAAGCAAATTTAGACTGTTTCTTAATAATTTAATCAAAAATAAAATCTACTTTTACCACCCATTTTAAAAATCAAAGTTTGCTAACCAAACCAAATTATGAAAATTTATTAATCATGAAAAAAACACTACAAAAAATTGCTTTCGCGATGGTATTAATGTTTTTCAACATTGGTCTATTTGCTCAAGGCTACGTAAAAGGTATTGTAACGGATGGTAATACCAGTGAAACATTAATTGGAGCATCTGTTTATATTAAAGGTACAACCACCGGAGCTACAACCGATGCAAAAGGTGCCTTTAAATTTGAGGTTCCAACCGGACCAAAGACAATTGTTGTTCAATACGTTGGATACATTCCTATTGAAGTTGAAGTTTCCGTTAAAAGCGGACAAACTTATGATATGGGTACAATTAAATTAGATATAAACCAGATTGGATTGAAGGAAGTAATCATATTAGCTTCTGTTGCAGTAAGCCGCAAAACTCCGGTTGCCATATCAACTCTTGAGCCAAAAATGATTGAAGAAAGACTGGGAACAATGGAATTCCCGGAAATTTTAAAATCAACTCCCGGCGTATATGCTACGAAACAAGGCGGTGGTTATGGCGACTCACGTATCAATTTGCGTGGCTTTGAATCATCCAATACAGCTGTCATGATTAACGGCGTTCCTGTTAACGATATGGAATGGGGCGGTGTATATTGGTCGAATTGGGCCGGACTGGCTGATGTTACCCGTTCAATGCAGGTACAGCGCGGACTTGGTGCATCAAAAGTATCAGCACCTTCATTAGGTGGCTCTATCAACATTCTTACCAATACAACCGATGCCAAAAGAGGGGGTTCTATCTCCTATGGTATGGCAAACGATGGTTACAATAAGATCGGGTTCTCTGTTTCAACAGGCTTAACCGATAAAAATTGGGCTATTAGCCTTTTGGGCGCTAAAACATCCGGAAATGGTTATATTCAAGGCACTGAATTTGAATCTTATTCATATTTTTTAAATGTTTCGAAAAAGTTAAATGCTTCACATTCCTTTTCATTCACGGCTTTTGGTGCACCCCAGTGGCATAATCAACGGAACAATGGTGATAAACTGACGATCGCAGAGTGGCAAAAGCAACCGAATAAATATAAATACAATGCTTCCTATGGTTTCGACATGAACGGACAACGCAAAGTTTCGTCACTAAATGTTTATAACAAACCGCAGTTATCATTGAACCACTTTTGGACCATCAGCCCGACAACAAGCCTTTCGTCAGTAATCTATGCTTCGATAGGAGATGGTTATGGCACAAGCGGTCAAGGTGCTACATCAACAGATCGCGGATACTGGTATGGATCAACTCTTGGTTATCCCAATACTACTTTCCGTACACTTGACGGAACTTTTGATTATGGCGCCATTTATGCATTAAACAATGCCAGTCTTACCGGATCGAGAATGGTTATGTCGAAAAGTGTAAATCAACATAAATGGTATGGTGCACTCTCTACTTTCACCACCAAAATAAAAAATATTGATTTTTACGGCGGTATTGATCTAAGGTACTATAAAGGAACCCATACAAATGTACTTACAGATTTATACGGTGGAAGCTTTTTTATTGATGGTACCTCACGTCCTCTTCTCAGTGACCAAAGCTGGAAAACAAGGAAACTGGGTGTTGGCGACGTTGTTTACCGCGATTATGATGGCTATGTGTTCAGCCAGGGCGTTTTTATGCAGGCCGAATACAATAAAGATGCTTTGAGTACCTTTGTTTCCTTATCAGGATCAAATACAACGCAATGGCGTTATGACCGGTTCTATTATGATGCTGATCAGGCTAAATCGGCAACCATTAATTTCCTGGGATATTGTGCAAAGGGAGGCGCTAACTACAATCTGACCGAAAGACATAACGTATTTGCAAATATTGGCGTTATTTCGCGCGCTCCATACTTCTCGGGAGGAGCTTTCCTTCAATCCACAACCAGTAATGCGCTTAACCCGAATGCAATTAACGAAAAAGCTTTCTCTGCTGAACTTGGATATGGTTTCCGTTCAAAATACCTGTCGGCTAACCTGAATGTCTATAACACGAAATGGAAGAACAAAACGATTGTTCGTAGTTCCATCCTCCAGCCAGATCCTCTTATCCCTGCTAAAGTTTTAAGTGTGAATATGGAAGGTGTGGATGCACTTCACCAGGGAATTGAACTTGATTTAACCTCCAAACCAATTAAAAATCTGGAAATTAAAGGTATGGTGTCTATCGGTAATTGGAACTGGGTAAGTAATGCAACCGGCTATTTATATACCGATAACGGACAACCTTCGGATGTAAATGGAAATGAAGTTGCTTTTGGGTCACCCGAACATGTTAAAATGAATGTAAACCTTAAAGACATTCATGTAGGTAACTCTGCTCAAACAACGGTTGCTTTAGGTTTCAAATTTGAAATGCTAAAGAATTTCAACATTGGCCTGGATGGCAACTATTACGGCCGTAACTACTCTTATTTCAGCATTAGCCCTGCTTCAACCGGTTATAGCGATCTGAACTTTTCGCAACCCTGGATGATCCCCGATGCTACAGTCTTCGACTTAAGCTCAAGCTATAGGTTCAAAATAGGTAATTTAGATGCTACCTTTATTGGTAATATCGATAACCTTTTAAATGTGGATTACATAACGGATGCTACTAGTGGTAATAATAACGATTGGGAAACATCTCAGGTATTTTATGGTTTCGGAAGAACCTTCTCTGCCTCATTAAAAATTAAATTCTAATAACTGAAAACATGAAAAAGACATTCTATTCATTGATATTTGGTTTGGCGTTTGCTGTGCTGCTTAGTGGTTGTAAGAAATTTAACGATCAATTTGACGGACTTGATGCCTTAACCAAGGTAACTAATGTTGCAACCTATAGTTATACATTAGCAGATGCTGATTATGCAACTATTGCAACAGCAATTAAGAAACCTGTAAATGATCAAATCTCGGCTTTGAGAACCCGGTTAAAAACGGCTTCATCAGCTGATTCTGTTACTATTAATGCACAAATAACTGCTTTAAATCTACAGTTGACGACAGATTCAACTTATATTAATGCCACCTATGTGGGTGCCAATAAATTATTTAATTCGAAGTTGCAGGCAAAAGATTATGTCCCTTATCTGCTCAATAAAAATTACATTTTTGCAGATAAAGGATCTACAATGAGTGCAACGTATGATGTTGCTGATGCGGGTGATACATTAGCAATTCCTGCCGCAGGCAGATTTACGCTGACTACGCCTGATTATGCACTGATGGGAACCGGAACTAACCAGCCCGGACAATACAATAATATGTCATCATCAATGCCTGTGCTAAGCTATTTAAATGGTTTTTTAAAACTTAAGTGTCCTTATGCAGTAGCTGGTGCCACTAAAGTGGTAAGTTATTTATATTATGACTCTAATAAAACCACAAAAAAACAATACAGAATATTGACATTTAACGGTCAAAACTGGTCTTCTATCTCCTATCAGTTCATTTATACCGGTACAGAATGGCTTTATGACCCCACAATTAAAATTCCGCTGGTAAGGGTATCGGGGAACAACCCTTATATTATGGCATTTATTGACCAAATAAGAGTTAATACACCTGATAAGTTTTATCAAAAAGGAACTTATACCAATGAAGAGCATTATTATGGTTTCAGCGCATATTATGCTGAAATAATAATGACAGGTGATCGCACTACCTATGGTGATGCTGCCATAAAGGCATTAAGTTCCAATGATGATAAATACGTTTTGTTCAAACAAAGAGTTACAGAAGCCATGCCTCTGTTCACACAATTAAACCTGCCGTTGTTGAAAACCGATGTCTCCGGAATACAACAGTATGTGGTGTGGACAATAATGACCTATTATAGCTCAAGTAAGGCCGGTTTATACACAATTAGAATGAAGTGTGTAAAATCAGGTACACCAACTTCACCGGCAGAATATACCGTTGAGAGTATAACCGAAACTTTTTAAGTTTTAGATTCCTGAAAAAATAAAAGAGGCTGTCATAGGGCAGCCTCTTTTATTTTGCCCCGGAATGGCGATCACGGCATGCTGCAGGCAGCAAATATAGTTTGAGGAGCAAGTGTCCACTTAGGTCTGACCTTTAGCTGGCAGAGGCAAATAGGGTTTAATCGTTCAATCATACTTTTGTATGATTGCATTCAAAATGCTTCAAGCAAAAGATTGTATAATTATTTATATCCGGGTTAAAAGCCAGGAGCATAATTATTGCTGGATTGTTAAAATGAAGTGAAATAGTCAATGGTAATACTCCCCGTAAATATATCTCCGCAATTATAAAGTCCTGTTTAGGAAGCAACTATTGCAGCTATAACCTGAATTCAGGCTATTATCGG
>JBBSBT010000181.1:0-6430 GCA_038250985.1 Bacteroidales bacterium | reverse complement strand
CATAATTGGTTCAGGTTTTAAAACTATCCAGCCTACCAGGCTAACAACAGCTATTACTAAAAGCAAGGTTAAAAATGCAAGCAGCATTCCTGAATGTCTTTTGTTTTGTGTTTTCATTTTAGTATTTCTTTTTATTGTTGATGTCAGTTGGGTTATTGTTGATTATGTTTGTTTACCTGATATTTGATTCCGTAAGGTTCCCATTGGCTTTGTAGCAGTCCAATGCTGATTGGCGCTGTGCAAATAAGGCCTGCAGGTATTCGAGCTCAGCATTCTGCATTTCAGTTTCGGTGGCCAGGCGTTCAGTAATATTTATGACACCTTCGTTGTAGGCTTTCTGGGCCAACCCGAGTGCCATGGTTGCTGCCTGCCTTTGTTTGGCCTTGTATGCAACCTGCGAAAGTGAAGACTTGTAGTTTGTGGTTACCTTAATTTGGTTGAGTTGAAGTAATTCCTGGGCCTCGTCACGTGCATTCTCTGCTTTTTTTACTTCCAGGGTAGCCTGTTGTACTTTTGCGGTGCCGCCCGAACGGTTAAAAAGTTCCCATTTAAAGCCAACACCTACCATAAAGGTGGGACCTAAACCAATGTTATTCACTTTCATATCCATAGGGACAGGGCCTGTCATATTTGCATCGGCTTTAAAAATATCATCGTAACGAACGGATGCCAGCGCCTGTACTTTGGGCAGGTAATGTGATTTCTCGGATTTCAGCATAAACTTTTTCGCATCAACGCCTGCACTCAGTGCACGTAATTCGGCACGGTTGCTTATATCCGAAGAGGTATCGGCATAACCCAGGATTTCCAGATCAGGATTTGATGTTTCAAAGCTGTCGGCTGCTTTACCCGTAAGTTGTGCCAATTTCTGATGAAGCAAGGTTCGCTTGCTTTCGTATTCTGCAATCTTTGCCTGCAGATTAGCATCTGCTACAGCGATCTTCAGAGTGTCGAACGAAGTTGCCAGCCCGTTTTTCAATGCAAGGGTGGCATATTTTTTTTCAGCAGCCAGCCGGATGGCTGATTCATCGAGCACATGCTTCGACTGGTTGAGCAAGGCAAGTTGATCATAATAGGTTATCACTTCGCTGATTACATCCGATTTGGATTTATCCATCAGTGCATCTTCAGCTTTTATCTTTTCATTCAATGCTTTCGAAATATTGGGCACCTGTCCTCCGCTGTATAACAGCATGGTTGCTGTAGCATCCAACCCGAAGTAGTTTCCATAAAAATCGCCCTCTATGTTTTTCGATATGGATGGAATTGACATTCCTTGTTGTGTCATGAGTTGCTCCAGTTTTGTGATTTCACTTGCCAGGCCTGCCAGGTTTGGAAACATGGCCGGGAAAGTCGGAGTTTTCATGAATTCCTGGAGTTTATCAATGCTTTCAAAACCGCTGATATCTCCGATTTTTGAATTTACTGTTGAATAGGCAAATACATATTTACCTCCGAGTTCCACTTTTGGAATGTAAGCAGACCGCACTGCTTTTTGCTGAACTTCGGTAATTTGTTTATCGATATTATTTTCGGCTACTTTACGGTCTTTGTTAACTGAAAGACTGATCAGTTCCTTCAGTTCAGGGGAAACCAGCAGGGTTTGTGCATTTACCTTACTAAGCACTATGCTTAGTGCGAAGGTCAAAATCAGAAATAAAATTCTCGTTCTCATTTTATTGTTTTTCAATTTTTAGTTCATGTATCATGTTTATCAGGCTTCAGATAAGTGAAGACTTCCCTGTAATTCTTCCTGTTAAATATTTGATTAATAGTTCATTCGACTAAAATGGTTAAATAGTCGAAATCAGGACAAAAAAATTATCGTTTCACTATTCCATTGAAAAGAATATTGATGAGTGAATCGAGCCTTTGTTCTATATTTTTTTCTTCCACACCCCAGAATAATGGGATCTCCATTCCTTTTAAAGCTGTAACAATAGCTATGGCAGCTAATGGAGTATCATCTATTTCAAAAATATTATTTTTCACGCCTTCATTAAGGATATTCTCCATCATTTGGATTTCTTCCAGATCGTATTTCTTCCTGATTTTTTCGATAAATTCGAGATGGCCCAGGTAATCGTCTTTAATTGCGCTGTAGAAATTTGCAAGTTTTTCCATTGTGCGCATGCGAACAAGCACGTGTGTCTTCAATTTTTCACCAGGACTTTCAACTCCACCTATCGCTTTAAGGAGTTCCTCCTTCATGATCAAAGCTTCTTTTTCAACTACAGCCTGGAATATCTCTTCCTTGCTTGCAAAGTAATAATAGATAGAACTTTTCCCTTTACGGCTTGCCAAAGCAATCTCATCCATCGTGGTTTTACGGAACCCGAATCTCGAGAAAATATGGCGGGCCACATTTATAATTGCTTCTTTAACTTCGTCTTTATCCAGCATTTTTCAAACTTTTTAAACTAATTGTCTTCGTTTGAGGCGGCAAAATTAATACAGTTATTATCATTATGCAAATTTATTTCGACTAAATTAGTCGAATGGTCGAAAATAATTTATAAATTGAAGTAATATAGATAGTTGCAATAGTTAAAAAATGGAATCAAAATGAATAGATTGTTCCTGATTAAAATTATAACTGCATTCCTTCGTCCTCGGACATCCCACTACAGAGAAGGGAGATCCCAATATCTGGCTTACCCCTTTTTTTTAGTTACTTTATTTTTTCTGTAAAAAAACAAAAGGCATCCTTACGAATGCCCTTTGTCCGGAAAATTATCACTTCTGTAAGCGATAAATTGTCATTGATTGGTTAATTGAATAGCAATTGGTTTACAAGTTCTGGAAGGTTAACTATTAACTGTTTTCCATTAACTATTAACTAAACTACACCAAGCCCTGTGCCAGCATAGCTTCGGCAACTTTTACAAAGCCGCCGATATTGGCGCCTTTTACGTAGTTGATGTGTCCGTCAGCTTCCTTGCCGTATTTTTCGCAGGTTTTGTGGATATTTATCATAATGGTATGCAGTTCCTGATCCACGCGTTCGCGGGTCCAGTTGAGCCGCATGCTGTTTTGCGACATTTCGAGCCCTGATGTGGCCACACCGCCTGCATTGGCAGCTTTACCGGGTCCGTAAAGGATCTTGGCAGCTACAAATAATTCGGCAGCTTCATTGGTCGATGGCATATTGGCGCCTTCCGAAACAACAAAACATCCGTTTGTCAGCAGAGTCCTGGCATCATTTTCATGCAGTTCGTTTTGTGTTGCGCAGGGTAAGGCTACATCGCATTTAACGCTCCATGGTGTTTTGCCTTCAATAAATTCGCAATTGTATTTTTTTGCATACTCACTGATACGCCCGCGTTTGATGTTTTTAAGCTCCATTACATAAGCCAGCTTGTCGGCATCAATTCCGTTCGGATCGTAAATATAGCCATTCGAATCGCTCAAGGTAACCACTTTACCGCCGAGTTGGGTAACTTTTTCACAGGCATATTGTGCCACGTTGCCCGATCCTGAGATAACAACTGTTTTTCCTTCGAAGCTCTCGCCACGTGTTTTCATCATTTCTTTGGCGAAATAAGTGGTCCCGTAACCGGTAGCTTCAGGGCGTATAAGGCTGCCGCCCCATTCGAGTCCTTTGCCGGTAAGTACTCCGGTAAATTCGTTGCGGATGCGTTTGTATTGTCCAAACAGGAAACCGATCTCACGTCCACCTACACCGATGTCGCCTGCAGGAACATCCGTATCCGGTCCGATATGACGTTGCAATTCCGTCATAAACGACTGGGTGAATTTCATTACTTCATTGTCACTCTTGCCTTTAGGGTCAAAATCAGAACCACCTTTACCGCCGCCCATAGGCAAAGTCGTGAGGCTGTTCTTTAATACCTGTTCGAAAGCAAGAAATTTCAGGATACCAAGATTTACTGTAGGATGGAGCCGCAAGCCACCTTTGTATGGACCAATGGCGCTGTTCATCTCAATGCGGAATGCGCGGTTGATTTGAAATTCACCTTTGTCGTCGAGCCAGGGTACACGAAAAATGATCACGCGTTCGGGTTCAACCATACGCTCAAGAATACCCTTGTATTTTGGATTTTCTTCGATGAAAGGCATGAGCGATTGCACAACTTCCTTAACCGCTTGGTGAAATTCAACTTCGCCCGGATTCTTGGCAACTACTTTTGCCATAAATTGTTCAACCTTTTGTTCAATGATGTTTGACATAATGTTTAGAAATTTAGTTGATAAGTAGAATGTTTTAATAAGGCAATATTAATACTATTGATATGAATAGCAAGTTTTTTGCAGTATTTTTATTTGCATATAAATAACTGATTTGCAATAATATGCAATATATCTAAGTGAAATAAGTATTTTACCTATAAAATTAAGTAAAACACTTAATCTGATTTTGCTAATCTCTTAATTATAAACAGATTTAAATTTTTTGGTTTCAATTTCAGACACCGCAATATGCTCACGGTTTGCTTCTGTGAATAATAATGGAATCAGATGCCATTTGGCATCAGTTTTTTAACCATTTTTGTTGAACGTTTATACATCAAAAAGAATTTGCAATGACAGATGAAAATGACTTGTTGAACGACCCCGGGCAGATCAGGAAATTGATTTTTGAACGTACCGAGCGTTTGAAAGAACTTGCTGCTATTAATCAGACAAATGATATACTGCGGGAAGGAAAGCCCGTTGACGAAACCCTTCAGCAACTTGCAAAAGTATTGCCGGGAGCCTGGCAATATCCCGAATACACGGTTTGCCGGATCATGTATAATAACAAGGAATATCTTTCGCAGGGATTTGCTGAATCAAGATGGATGCAGCGGCAGTCCTTCGAAGCCATCGATGGAAGTACCGGTTTCATTGATATATTTTATACAAGGGAATTTGTTAAACTTGATGAAGGTCCGTTTTTGAAAGAAGAACGACATTTGATCAATAACCTGGCAAGCGCTGTCACAGGGTATCTGAATAGTATTGCTGCAAAGGAATTGCTTAAAAGAACGCGTATTTTGGACAGAGGTAAAGGTGCCGAAACCCCGCAATGTGAAATTCCTGACAGCAGTAAACAACTTCTGCAGCGTTTTCTCAATAAGAACAACTTCGACCGTGATGTATACCACGACCTTCAACCCTTCAAAGTGAAGGAAATCCTGTTGGTGGCTAACCTTTACGATGCGTATACAATTGAAAAAGAAGGACGTTTTTCGGAATATGTGCTGGGCGAATACCATCAGCTAAGTCTTACCTCCGTACCGCGCATTACTGGAGTTTCATCCATCGAAGAAGCTATTGTCGAGTTGAATTCAAAACATTATGACCTGGTTATTTTCATGGTGGGCGTTGATAAAACCCTGCCAGTCAGTATTTCGACACAAATCCGGAAGGAATTCCCGTATATCCCGATCTTCGCCCTGCTCAACAATAATTCAGATGTAGCTTATTTTACTTCTGTGAGTGAACGCGACAGGAATATCGACAGGGTATTTGTGTGGAATGGCGAGAGCAAGGTGTTTTTTGCCATGATCAAGTTACTCGAAGATAAAATAAATGTGGAAAATGATACCCGGATCGGATTGGTTAGGGTATTGCTGTTGGTTGAAGACAGTCCCAAGTATTATTCGAGGTATTTACCGCTGCTGTATGGTATCGTAATGGACCAGACAAGGCGGATCATTGATGATGTGAGCACCGATGAACTTTATAAAGTGCTGCGCCTTCGTGCCCGTCCCAAAATTTTGCTGGCAGCCAGTTACGAAGAAGCAATGGAAATCATTACCGATTACCAGGACTTCTTGCTGTGCCTGATCACTGACGTTAAGTTTAACCGAAACGGGAAAGAAGACAGGGAGGCAGGCTTCGGACTGGTGCGTCACGTGCGCGGGTTCAATTCTGAACTTCCTATTATCATTCAATCATCAGAGCCTGAAAATGGTTCCACCGCGTATGAATTAAGAACTACGTTCATTAATAAGAATTCTGAATCCCTGTCGCAGGATTTTAAGAGTTTTATTTCCCATTACCTGGGATTCGGTAACTTTATTTACCGGAATGAGGATGGAACACAGATTGCTGTTGCTAAATCACTGCGTGAATTCGAGCATCACCTCAGGACCATCCCTGTTGACTCGCTCATGTACCATGCCCGGAAAAATCATTTTTCGCTCTGGCTGATGGCCCGGGGCGAAATACAGGTAGCAAAAATTCTTAACCCTGCAAAAGTCAGCGACTTTAAGAATTCCAATGAACTGCGGGCTTATCTTATCGATGTTATCCGTCAGTTCAGGAACGAACAGGATAAGGGAAAAGTTATTCCTTTTGAGGAATCAGCCCTGCTCGACGAACACAATGTTGTAACCCTGGTGCCAGGCTCACTGGGTGGGAAAGGACGAGGTCTGGCTTTTATCAATACCCTGATTTACAATTATGATTTTAATAAACATGT
>JBBSBT010000180.1:0-6446 GCA_038250985.1 Bacteroidales bacterium | reverse complement strand
TATTTTAGTTGTGCAACTCTAAAATTAAGCAAAATATTACTTTCTGTAAAAAGAATTGCTGTTCTATTTTCTCTGATGATATTCATTGTTCTAGAAATCCTATATCGGATTCATTTAAAATATTCTGATATGTCTTGCACCACTACCATTTTTTAACAAATCACTTTTTTAAACGAGATATTCGCGGGATTTTTTTCGATTGGACTGTTTTGAAAAATTACATCCAACAAAAACTTCAAATATATGTAACCTGATTAAAGTCAGAAATGCCTGGTGAAAGCAACCGGATTTAAAGTTGGCAAACAAAACATTTTCTTTCGTTATTCTGGTTTCCAATTGACAGAAACAATAATTTCGTTCCTCCTGTTGAGTACTTGAAATGGTGGATTATATCCCAAAAATCTGGCATGCCCATAAGAGGTTATACCTTTTTCTTTCAAAATATTATTAAGTTTTTCGGTATATAATATCAAATCTTTATCAGATGCATATCCACCAAATTGCATTACAGCAACATATTCATCCGGTGTTTTTTGAATGAGTACATTTGGATCATTGGGTTTGGGAAGGTTTTCCTGATTGTATGACGATGGCATAACAAAACTCATGCTCGAAACAGAATCATTGATGTCCATATGAACAGGCGAAGTCATCGATATACTTGTATTCGTTTCATTGCCACCAAAAATATAGCCGGCCAGTTTTCGAAATCCCGGACCCGACAATTCCTTGTACGTTTTTGCATTCGAATTAATGGTTGCAATCGTTGCAGAAGGGTAAAATCTGATTTCGAAATCCTTATCTTTAAGGATAACGGTATATTTTTGTTCTTCAGTTTTGTTTGTTGACATCATCGTGAAAGATTGAAACAGCACCACTATAACTATTGCAATGGCGGTTATGATTATAATTGTTTTCATGTTGATTTATTTAGTTTCAAATATAAACAGTTGCAACTGAATTATGTTCAATCTTTTTAATAATTACTTAAACAATACAGGGGTTTTGAAAAAAGGAATTTGCGTTGATTTTTATATCCCTTGAGCGATAAGTGGGAACATTGAGATCATTGAAGAAAACTATTTGCGCCGGATAAATCACCCAAAGCAAATGCGGAGAGC
Source organism: Bacteroidales bacterium (assembly GCA_038250985.1). Classification (GTDB taxonomy): domain Bacteria; phylum Bacteroidota; class Bacteroidia; order Bacteroidales; family UBA4417; genus UBA4417. The sequence goes on along the minus strand of JBBSBT010000180.1, from coordinate 5,325 downwards.
CAAAGTAAATTATTTCACAGGAAATTATCGTTATACTGCTAATTTAGTTGGTAAAGATATTTTGTCGGAAGTCAGATACGGATCCTGATGGCTATCGGGACAGAAGTTACCCTTAAAACTTCATTTATCAATGAAAACAGGGCTTTGTGAACCGAGCCAGTTTAGAATACTTTCCATTAAGAGAACCAAATCTCAAATTGGCCCTTTCTTCGGACTTCGGACTTCGGTCCCGATAGCTATCGGGATCCGACTTCTTTGATAACCATAGAAAAAGGCAATAAAAAAAACCCTTTGGTTTCTCAAAGGGTTTTTAATTGTAATGAAATGAAAGCGGAATTATTTAGGAAGAAGCACGCCATCAATTACGTGAACAATACCATTGCTTCCTTTTAAATCGGTTGCGGTAACAAATGCTGAATTACCTGATTCGTCAGTTAATTTAACTTTCCCTTTATCGAGTGAGGCTGTTAACTTTCCACCGCTAACGGTTGTTAAAACGGCTTTGCCCTTTCCACTTTTAATGGCTGCCATTACACCGGCGGCATCAATATTACCGCTAACTACATGATAAGTCAGGATTTTTGAGAGTTGAGCTTTGTTTTCAGGTTTCAGTAAAGTTTCAACTGTACCTGCCGGTAGTTTGGCAAATGCCTCATTTGTCGGGGCAAATACTGTGAAAGGACCTGTGCCTTTTAAAGTTGCAACTAAATCAGCTGCTTTAACTGCAGCTACAAGGGTTGTATGATCAGCAGATCCTATTGCGATATCCACAACATCTTTTTTCTGGCTGAAAGCACTCATTGAGGTAACGGTAGCGATCAGGATAACAAATAGTTTTTTCATGGTTTTAAATTTAAATGTTTAACGTTTTAGTTTAATAGTTAAACAGAATATATTTACTTAAGTTCATTTGGATATAAAAATAGTTTTCAGAATAAATGTTAAAATGAATAATTTCCTGGCACAGGGGCCATTAAATAAATTCAGTACCTGCTTCCGGTAAAAAGAGGTATTATCATGCAAGAAGTCTGAAAATGTTAAGCAGGACTAAATGTAAATTCACTTACAACCTGCAGTCCTTTGATATTCAAACTAAAAAATTATAGCCTCTAAAAAACTATTATAGCACCCGCCGATATGTAATTGAATAACGAAAAATTATAAACTTCATCATTATTCGCTCCACCTTCGAGTATACGGTAACCAGCCTTTAAAGCTATTTTTCGGCTAATCTTATACGTGGCAGCCAGCAAAACATCTTCGGCTCGTCCCTGCGGGGCAGCCAATGCATCGCCTTCGAGAAGAAGACCAAATTTTTCATTTGTTATCCAGTTTAACCTGAAATTAATAATAGGTACAAATCCTACATTTGTTTTTGAGGAAGCCAATCCCTGGCTTTTAAGTGCAATTTCAGCATCCCTGATTTTTGCAGTAAAACCAAGTCCAAACTCAAATTTTGGTCTCTTTACGAAATCATACCTGTAAGTGATACGGTAAGAGTTAAAGGTATATGATGCTTGGATTGGTGTATTGGAGGGGAAAGTTACTCCCTCAAAATCAATTGGAAAAGTTGTTGAACCATCTGATTTAACCGTGAGTGGTGCATATAAAACAGAAATCGTATGCCTCGACTTTATCGTATAGCCTGCTCTCAACCGGAGAAAAACTGCAGGCTTGGCATCCAGGTCATCTGTGAGTGAGAACAAGGTTCCCTGGTTGCCGGGAATTTTGACATCGTTATACCCTGCCATTACAGCGCCGCTTTCTATATCCAGGCTCAGCTGAGCTTTTGCTGATGGAAGTAAAAACAGCATAGATGCAATTAAAAGAATAGAAAATTTAAGATTTGGATTTTTCATTTTTCAAGTTTTAAATTGGTTTTATATTGAATTACATTTTCAGCCATACCATCGAAAACAAAATAATGCAAAGGAAGCATTGCATACCAATACAGCCGGCCTAATAAACCGAGAGGACGATAGGTTGCCGTTTGCTGCAGATAGGATTTTTCGTCCTTTTTAATGATTTTAAACTCCAGCCATGCTTCTCCCGGTAATTTCATTTCGGCATACAGCAACAATCGTTTATTTTGTTTGTCGGCAGCTAAAACACGCCAGAAATCAAGCGTATCGCCGGTATTGATTGTGTTTTCATTGGTCCGGCCCCGTCGCAATCCCACGCCTCCAAAAAGCTTATCGATAAATCCTCGGAATTGCCATAGCCAATCACCATAATACCAGCCGCGCTCACCACCTATTGACCAAATATTTTCAAGTACCTGCTCATCATTGGCAATCACCGGCTTAACCCGTGAATCAATAAAACAGCCATTCACAGGGACGTTAATATGCTCCAGCAACGAATTGTCGCCATAGCTCGAAACGAGTGAATCTTTCCAACTCGAAACCACATCGTTTTGTTCGATTTTCTGAAAAGCAAGCTGAACTGCTTCCCGGTATGAAACAGGTTTGATGCCAAGCATTTTTTCGAGCCTGTTGTCTTTCGCAACAACTTCAACTTTCATGCTGTTTACGAGGTTTACGGCAAGTTTATACGATGTAGATGTAACAAAATACAGCCAGTACGACGACAGCCTTGGGGTCATAACCGGCACGATGCCAATATATCGTTTCAGGCCACGAACACCGGCAAACTGAAGCAGCATTTCCTTATACGTTAATACATCAGGGCCGCCGATGTCGAACGATTGGTTATACGTTTCCTTTTTCAGAAGCACTCCGGTTAAGAATTCAATCACATTGCGGATTGCAACAGGCTGACATTTGGTATTCAGCCACCTGGGAGTGATCATAACAGGTAGTTTTTCGACCAGGTCGCGGATAATTTCGAACGATGAACTGCCCGAACCAACTACTATCCCCGCTTTAACCGAAGTTATGTTCATTCCACTTGCGTGTAAAATATCATCTACTTTTTTTCTCGAAGCCAAATGTTTCGAAAGCTTTACCTCGTTAGTGATGCCTCCAAGATAAATAATCTGTTGTACATGGGTGGGTGATACAAGTTTTATAAAATTATTTACCGAAATTTCTTCAAGCTTGTCGAAATTACCCGAATTTGAACTCATGGAATGAATGAGGTAATAAGCTACATCAATATCTTTGATGCTTTCCGAATACACAATATCCTTAAGGAAATCAACCTCTAACAAGGAAATCTTCGGGTTATTGTAAATCCCCTCAGATGGGAAGCGATTCTTGTCGCGTATGCAGCACACAACCTCATGTTCCTGTTTCAGAAGAACCGGTAGAAGTCTTTTGCCGATGTAGCCGGTAGCGCCGGTTAAGAGTATTTTCATATATCAAAGCTATAACAAAAAACTATATTAACTGTTTGTGCGAATCCGGAAATTAACGATTTAGATTATATTTTACTCATGAAAAGACTTTTTTTTCAGGTTTACTTTGATTCTTTTCAGATTTGAGAATCGTGAATCGGGGCAGAAATAGTGCAAAAACAAATTAATTGTTGCCGGTTAAACGTTATGATCGGCGTCCGAATATGTATGAAAAAGCCGATAATTTCAATTACCACCTGCAGTGGCAAAGCGGGGCTGTCCGCCTTCGCCTTTTTGTTTATGTTTGCCAAGTTGGTGAACGATAGTGCCGAAATTTTTGAAAACCCATATTTAGCTATTTGAATGATTGATAAAATAGTTAGTTTTGTTAAAAAATGTTTGCAATGGCAAAAGAATCAGAAGTATTATTTTATCAGACTGATAGTGGCGATATAAAGATTGAAGTTTTATTTCATGATGAAACATTCTGGATTACTCAAAAAAAAATGAGTGATTTATTTGGAGTTCAAAGGCCTGCAATTACAAAGCATTTGAAAAGTATTTTTGAGTCGGGCGAACTAATGGAAGGTTCAGTATGTTCCATTTTGGAACATACTGCGGACGATGGCAAAAATTACAAAACCACTTTTTACAATCTCGATGCTATAATAGCAGTAGGCTACAGAGTTAATTCACACCAGGCAACTAAGTTTCGTATTTGGGCGACCAAAACACTTAAGGAGTTCATAATTAAAGGCTTTATTATCGATGATGAACGATTAAAACAAGGAAGGCACTTCGGCAAAGACTATTTTAACGAATTAATTGAGCGAATTCGTGAGATTAGAGCGAGTGAAAGAAGGTTTTATCAAAAAATAACTGATATTTATTCGCTTTCAAGTGATTACAACACTTCGGATATACTGACTAAAGATTTCTTTGCGACTGTTCAAAATAAATTACACTGGGCCATTACAGGAAAAACTGCAGCAGAGATAATTTATACTTCCGCTGACGCCACACAACTGTATATGGGATTGACTAATTGGAAACATTCGCCAGATGGTAAGATATTAAAATCGGATGTTATTGTTGCCAAAAATTATTTAAGCGAACAACATATAAAGGAACTTAACAGAATTGTTTCCGCTTATCTTGATTTAGCTGAGAGTAGAGCAAGTCGGCAAATTCCAATAACGATGAAGGATTGGGTTGTGTTTTTGACTCAATTCCTGGAATTGTCGAGTTTTCCAATTCTACAAGACAATGGGAATGTCAGTGCTTTAGTGGCAAAGTTGAAGGCTGAACAGGAATTTGATAAATATAGAGTGATTCAGGATAAAAACTATATTTCAGATTTTGATAAAGAGGTAAATCGATTAAAACGTAAGTGAAAAATGCCTGAAATAACCAAATAGTCCAGTATCCATGCTCTGTTAATTAAGCTAGGAATCAGCATTTCCAAATGCTTTATTACATGTGGCCAGGAAAGTAGTGCAAATTACCGCTCAGACGATTGCTTCGGTATAGTTCCTTGCCAGCCTTAGTGCCTCATCCAATCCCTGAGGGTTTTTACCTCCAGCTGTAGCAAAACCGGGTTGTCCACCGCCGCCGCCCTGGATTGATTTAGCCAGTTCGCGAACGATGTTACCGGCATTCAATCCTTTGGAAGTGATTAATTCGTCTGATACCAGAACACTCAAAGTTGCTTTACCCTCATTTTCGGAACCTAGCACCAGGAAAAGATTTTCGATAACAGCACGCATCCCGAACGCTATATCTTTGGCTGCGGTAGCATCTGCATCAATTCGGATGGAAAGAAAGTTAATGCCGTTGATATTTTCAACTTTAGACATTAGTTCATCTTTCAGTTTCAGCGCTTTTTCGTGGTTGAATGCTTCCAGCATTTTACGCATTTCAGCATTCTGATCCATCAGTTGCTGAACGGCTTTCAAAGGCTCAGTCGGGCTTTTAACCAGTTGTTTCAGGTTGGCAACCATAGCTTCCTGTTCGTAAACATATTCCTC
>JBBSBT010000179.1:0-6453 GCA_038250985.1 Bacteroidales bacterium | reverse complement strand
TGTTCCTGATTTTGGCGTGCAGTTATCAGAATTGTGAACGGAATCAGGGATTTTATTTGCTGTATAACACAGTTTTTTGTGACTGCAGGCTCTTTGCCGGATAATTACAACCGGAAGGTTTTTCCCGTTTAAACATGATCAATTGTGCTGAAAATAAAAGGAAATAAGTATTGAGCCATTAAAGGATAACAATTCAGGCAATTCTCATTCTTGTATTTTATCGCACATCAATTCAGATTTATCGGTTTCGTTTCCGCAGGTAATAATACCAAAGGAAATAGGATGCCAGGCTGCGATAGGGTTTCCACCGCGCGGCACGGGCAATGATCTCATCGCTGCTGACAGCTGAAGTAAGTTCCTTTACTGTATTCACAATGGCTATATCGCCCGCCGGGAAAATATCTGTGGACTGCAGGCAGAACATCAGGTAAATGTTCACAGTCCAGTCACCGATTCCCTTAGCGCTTTTTAGTTGTTGCCGTATATTATCTTCAGTTATCTGGCGAAAGCTTTCCATGTTTATTTTACCCGTAAGTATTGCCGCTGAAAGTTCGCGCAGGTATGTGGGTTTTTGCCTGCTGACCTGGCAATTCCGCATTTCCACATCCGAAATTATCAGAATTTCCGTAGGGAAAATTTCCGGAAGATACGAAACCAGTTTATTGAAGTGAGCATTTGCCGATTGAAGACTTACCTGTTGTTCGGGGATGATACGGGCAAGAGTCATAATGCCTTCCGGCCGCTGCCAGTTGGGAGGGTCCCCAAAGAGCTTATGTATTTTTTAAAAATTTCGTCCAGCTTTAAAAGCCGGGTGATATCTTTCGGGTTTATGATTTGGCTAATGATTGAAAGGGATATCAGGTAAAAATACAACTGATAATGATGATGGTTTAAATTATTAAATGCAGGATTCAAAAGCCAGGATCCGGATGGCAAACCGAATATTTTCTATAAATAATTCTATTTTCTGACTACGATATTCAAAGAAATAAACCTTGTCGGGAATAATTTGAAGTATTTTGGTATTAACTTTATACCTGACCTTTACAACTTTAAAGCCATGCCAACTATCATTAAGCCCGAAATATTAGAGTACCAGACAGATATAAACGCCCTTGCAGACTACGGGCTTAAAACCTTATTGCCCCGCCTGGGAACGCAAGCCGGGTCTACTCATTTTACATTCGATATCCGGAAACTGGAACCGGATGCATTTTCATTTCCCTACCACGCTCACAGGAACTCAGAGGAACTGATGATGCTGATTTCCGGATCTATGACACTTCGTACACCTGGCGGCTTTTCAATTCTGGAAAAAGGAGATCTTGTTTTTTTCGAAACCGGGGAAAGCGGCGCCCACCAGTTTTATAACCACGGCTCCGTTTCCTGCGAATACCTGGATATACGATCGACAATCGGAATGGATGTGGTTGATTATCCTGATTCGGGGAAGATCAATATACTTCCGCAAAGGGAAATATATGAAACGAATTCGCGTGTTACGTATAACAAGGGAGAGGAGAATGTGAGGGAGATATGGGAGAAGCTTAAGGAATAAGATGTTTTACTGCCTGCGAAATATCCAGATTGAGCATGTTAAGGATGATTTCGATATTACCGTACAGTGCGTCAGCAGGTCGATTTTGGAAAGTTATTTTCAAGAGGAAAAGATATAAATGGCTGAATGTCAGTCGATCTTTCAAGCTTAATTATCTTAACCTGGTCCGAAAGCTAAATTAAAATTAACAACTAAATAAAAGTTGAGAATATGACATAAACAGATTATTAACTCAAAAAAATATTTAGCCATGAAAGAAATTAAACCATCAGGTACCTTGCCGAGTGAATTAATTGATGAAAAAACATTTTACTCTCTTGGCGGTGCGTCAGCCGGAGTATTGTTGGTATGCTGGGCCATAAATTACGTGTTCGTTGATGTAAGCTGGCTCGATTATAAAATTTACAGGCTGATCGGTCTTCTGCTCAGTGAGGCATTTGCAGTAATTATCCTGTTTCAGAAAAAGGAACGCACCCTCATGAAATGGGTCTTCGCTTTTTTAAATGGTCTGCTCATTTTTGTGAATGCATCCGGTTTAAACACAATGACCTCGGGCTACATGTTTAATCCAAAAGTTGAAGCGAATATCACACATGGCCGTTATTTTCATTTTCAGTCCTTCAGAGCCGATGCTTACAACCAGGCAAGCATATTCCCTCTTCCCCGTATGATCAATTGGTGGCCGGATGAAAATCTGATAGCTCAGAATGTTCAGTTAACCGAAACGAATGCTAAACTTATAACTGAGAATGAACAATTAAAAACTTTTTTTGGAGGCACCCCGGATCAGATTTTGCCTGTCACATCGCATAATGACAGTTTAGACCTGTTGAAATCCCAGATTTTTAATAAACAACGGCGTATTGACGAACTCGAAGCTACATTGAAAGACACTGGTAACGAGTTACAACAGCAATTGGCAGCGTGTATAGCGGAAAGAACACGATTGAGTGACAGCCTGAAATTTTATATTCAGAATTTTATTTCATGCCAGCAATCGTACCGGAAATTAATGGAAGAGTATAGCCGGCTGCAAAAGGCTCAGGGTGATTGTGATTCCCAGATAAAAATATGGAACCGGAAGCTGGATGTATGTATGAACGAAAAATCTTCGTTGCAGGAAACTGTAAATGCATTAAACGGAAGGATAGCTGAATTAACAAACCGGGTTAAAGAACTCGAAGGCAGACCGGCGACAAATGCCGCCACGCTGACAGAATTATTCAAACAGGTATGTGAGTTAAACGGCAAGTTGATCCGTTATAAAGCAGGGATTCCTTTGCCTGATGATGCCAGGCTGAAAAAGATGCCGTTTTATACCAAAATCGACTGGGCCGCTTTTTGCCGTGATTTTAATAACTGGTACTTGGTAAAGGATGTAAAAATTGATTAAAACTCCTGATTAATATGGGTGAAAGTATGAAACATGAATCGGAAGGTGCATTTGTCCTGCATCTAATACTTGTCATTTCCCGTTTGGACCTGTGAAAAAAAATATGATACCGGTTACTGCAAGGGGCACCCGGCACTAGCGAATGGATTTGACAAATTATGCAATATTCGTAAACACAACCAATACTATATTGCAGTTTCTTAAAATAATGAGCTTTGATATACATCATAAGGCCTTTATTATAATCCTCTTTGATACATTGCTTATGTGGAATAATTGGCTAATGTTGTTGACTTATTGGGCAATACTGTGACCGGATAAAACCTGTCTGCTAATTCAAGTGTATTGTCAATAATAGCGGGCAGCAAATTTACATTACTGTTTTTCGTTGGTTACTGACAAAAAATCAGTATTCGAGTAGCCGGGCATTTTGTTGCTGATGAAATATTACGTATCTTGCAATCATAATTCTAATTATTTCTAAACCCAATTAAAATTAATTATTATGAAAAAAACCTTACTCTTAATTTCAGTTACCATTCTGTTATCCATTGGATTACAGGCACAGGAATGGAATTTTGGAAATGACTCCATAAATTTTCCCGACTATCCTGGACTTCCGGCAGAAACAACAGTGACAATTAATGGATTGTCAATTACATCTGGACCAGCAGTTACAAATATGGGGATAGTAGAACCTAACCAGAAAACTATTGGAACAACTACCTATCATCGCCGGTTTAAATTCAATGGTGGAGGATATACAGGCGCGGCTGCAGGTGATCTATTACCATCTGTTAATATGCCAACACAACGGTATATAAGTTTTCCGGTAACAGGCAATCGTACAATCCTGGTACATGGTATTACCGGTAGTTCAAGCTCAGCAAGAAAACTATTTGTAACTGACGGCACCAATTATATCGGAGCTATGGATTTTCCAGCTAGTTCAGGGACACTTACTGAAGCAACTCTTAATTATACCGGACCAGCTGCAACTTTATACATCTTTTGCAGTAATTCTGTGAACTTATACTACCTGAATGTTACAATTCCGGCAGCACCAACTCCACCTGTAAGAACTGCTTCCAAAGTTATTTCTATCTTCAGTGATGCATACGCACCTATTCCGGGGATAACAGATTTTAATCCAAGTTGGGGACAGACTACAGTTCAATCCCAAGTTAAGCTAGGGACTGACAATGCCTTGAAATATAAAAACCTGGATTATCAGGGAACTTCGTTTGGAAGTGATGTAGTTGCTATTCCAATGAAATATCTGCATGTTGATGTTTACTCAGCAGACGAAACTTCGTTGCAGGTTTTTTGTATCAGCCATACAACAGGAGAAAAATTCGTACAGCTTACTCCTATAGTGCTTGATGCCTGGAATAGTTATGATATCCCACTCACAGATTTTACAAGTCAGGGCTTGTCAATCGGCGATTTATTCCAGTTTAAATTTGTAGGATCAGGCGGAAAAACCGTGTATCTGGATAATTTATACTTCTATACTGATGCAGTTGATGATACTGAGGCTCCAACTGCCTTTACAGTTACAAAAGGCGTTGTTACTTCCGAAAGCGTTGAGTTTTTACTGAATGCCACCGACAACTCCGGAGCTGTTTCATATGAAATTTCTTACGGTGCAGGACCAACTGTTTTAACAACTGCAGGGGTTTCGGCTGTTACCAAATCATACGTTGTTTCCGGATTAGATCCGACAACGGATTATAGTTTCTCCGTTTCAGCAAGTGATGTATTCGGGAATGCTGCTGCAAACAATCCGGTTGTTGTTACCGCCACCACTTTGACACCTATACCAGCTTCCCCTATACCTACAGTTGATGCAGCTAAAGTTATTTCTATTTTCAGTGGTGCCTATACAGATCTTACTGAAACCAATTTCGCTCCGGGCTGGGGACAAACTACCGTAGTAAGTGAAACGACCCTTGGTGGGGATGCAGTTAAAAAGTATTCAAACTTCAATTATATAGGAATTGAATTGAAAAACCATATAGATGCCAGTGCGATGACTACATTGCACGTTGATCTTTTTACCCAGGATGAAACGGTTATCAGAGTTACCCCAATCAGCCCCGGAAAAGAGTTCTCGATTTTGCTTACTCCGCTAACACAAAACGTATGGAACAGCTATGATCTTCCTTTGTCGTCTTTCACTGGTGTGGTAATGTCCGATTTATACCAGTTCAAGTTTGATAATGGTACAGGTAAAACTGTTTATATGGATAACCTGTTTTTGTATGATTCACGCGCAAACGTATCGCTAACCTTAAATGTTGATATGAACGGTGTTACGTTAGTTTCAGGTGATAAGATTTATGTTGCCGGTACTTTCCCTGCAGGTGAATGGAATGAGCCTGGAACTAACGCAGCTCTTGAAATGTTAGATGGTAATGCTGACGGCATTTATACTATTACAATGCAGGTTCCGGTCGGTACAAAAGCATTCAAATTCTTTAAAAATGCAGGTTGGAATGGCGGCGAATGGACCGGTGATCCTAACAGGTCTCTTGAAGTAACCGGAGATTTGATTGCAAACTATGTATGGGGTAGCAACGGTATCGTAGGAGTTCGTGATAACAAACAAGCCGGCAAAATCCAGATGTATCCAAACCCTGTAAGAAACATACTGACTGTTAACTCAACAGTTGATTTTCGCAAAGTGATCATTACCAATACGCTGGGGAAAGTTGTAGGCAACATGGTTTATACAAACGACAAAACCATTAATACTTCCGGTCTCAGCAGAGGAATGTATTTTGTTACTTTCGTTGGTAAAGATGGTAGTAAAGTTACACAGAAACTAATAAAAGAATAAGTTTTGTTGATTTTTGAAAAGAGACTGTCCTAATACATGGACGGTCTCTTTTTTTTTGATCAATAATTAGGTTTGTGTAAGGCACGAATGTATAAAAAAACACGAAAAATCGTATACATTTGTATGTATAATAGCCTACAAAATGGGAATAGCAACTATCACTGGCAAATAGGGAAGTATAAAAAGATTTAAATCGTAAAAAAGATGAAAAACAAATTTTTGCCTCTTAATAACATATTCACATTTGTCTCCTTACTGGTATTTGTAATTCCAAACTCAAAGATCGCCTTTGGACAGACCGATACAACCATGAAGTCCATGCTAACCGGTTTACCCTTTCAAATGTCTATACCTGCCTTACCTGTTATTGCTGACAACCAGGTAAATATTCTCAGCTTTGAAGCCCTTGGGAATGGGTTAAAACTTAATACCGAAGCTTTTAACAAAGCCATAGATGCGTGTGTAGCGCAGGGCGGAGGCAAGGTAGTTGTTCCGGCGGGAGTATGGTTAACAGGCCCTATCCGGTTTAAAAGCAATATCAATTTACACCTCGAAAAAGGAGCTCTTATTATATTCAGTAAAGATCACAATGATTATCCTATCATTCAAAATCCGGTTAATAAAAGCTTTATGGTAGCTCCTCCAATTTATGGATTCAGT
>JBBSBT010000178.1:0-6483 GCA_038250985.1 Bacteroidales bacterium | reverse complement strand
TGCCCTTTTAAATGGTTTAATGTTGGGTCAGGATTGGTTGCATCAGCCCAGGAATCGGTTATAGCAGGATTTGTACTGCCCTGTATAAAACCAAAAGCTAGCTGGTTGCCAGTTGCAGTTCCGGCATATTTCAAACCAACAACACCTGATTTTGCATCACCTGCAGGCCACAGGTTGAAATCCTGCGATTTCATCTTTTCGCCGTTGATATACATGGTCCCAACTTTTGTGGCAGCGCTATAAACACAGACAATATGAGCCCACTTATCTTTGATCAGGAATTCCAATCCTCCTGAAGCTGAAAGGTCCTTAGCGAAGGTCCATCCCTGCCATCCTCCGTTGTCCTTGGTGGTTCCCGTTGCTGCGCCATTGAAATAGAGATCTTCGGAAGCAGATGATCCGTTACCCAGGTCATATTGTGCAGCAAGTTTGCAACCATCATAGGCTCCGAATATTTCGAACTGGAAACCATTCCATCCTCCCAGGCCCATTACAAAATGTCCGCTGGTCTTGTCGGTAGAATTGGTTTTCACCCAGAAACAGAGGGTGAAGTTGGTTGTATTCATTAGCTGGTCTCCATTTGGTATTTCAATAAGACTGGTTGTCCCGTTAAAAGTGGCTGCTTTACCTGCAGCAGCATTCCGGGAAGCCGTGTAAGAGATGTTTTTAACTGCACTGACTGCAGGATCGAAAGCGCCAACAACGTCATTTGCATTGTCTTCGAAATTCCAATAAGCAATCATGCCTGACGGAGCAAATGTTCCTATAGTTGTAAAATTTCTGTTAACTGCTGCAAGAGGTTGAGCATCAGTTGATTTTATTCCTGCTCCAAATGCAAGTTTATAAAGAGCTCCGCTGGCTAATACTTCAGTAGGCACAATACTTATTGTATTTGTAGCTACGGTGACAGTAAAAGGGACAACTACATTATCATAATCCCTGGTAAGGGTTATGTTTGAAGCAGTAGCAGTAGCGGCATCAATGTTAGCGGTAAATCCGGCTATAATTGTAGTAGTGGTAGGAACTGTATTAGCAGCAACTGCTCCATTCATATCAACACTGCCTGCTGTGAGGGTTGTTAGTGTTAATGCTGTGGGGTTGCTGTCTTTTTTGCAACCCTCAGTTCCATATAGCATAACTGCTGCCAGAACTATCGTACTCAGATACATTAGTTTAGTTTTCATAGGTTGGTTTAATTTAATGTTAATTGTTGATTTTAATTATTAATTACCAGTTTGGATTTTGAGTTAAGGTTCCTTGTGAGATGTCAATTTCATCCTGTGGGATAGGTAAAAGTTCATTTTTGCCGATTTTAAAGCCTAACGGGCCCAATACTGCGTCAGCTTTACCGGTTCGTACCAGGTCCCAGAAACGGTTTCCTTCCATTGCAAGTTCGTGGCGGCGCTCATTCAGGATTGTATCGCGAAGGGCGTTTTTATCGATAGTTGTAATATCAGGAAGTATTGTAGTGCTTCCCTGGCGGGCACGTTCCCTAACCATGTTCAGATATGTTAACGCTAAATCCGGTTTATTATTTTCGTTCAGTGCCTCGGCAGCCATAAGCAAAACATCAGCATACCTCAGGATCCTGCGGTTGTAACCGAATTGGGATGCCACATCAACTCCGGGAGTCCATACTTTCCGGTTGTAGCATTCAGTTTCTATGATATTTCCCTGGGCATCCATTGTAACATCAGGTGTAGTTCCGTCACCTAATATAATTATACCGTCAAGCACATCACCCAGGTCAATAATGGTGCCTTTCAATCGCGGATCGTCGATTTCGAAGGAAGCACGTAAGTCAGGCGTAGGCCTGTTAAACCCCCAGCCCCGGTTAGGAGTCCCACGAACTCCCTGCACATTTCCATATTGATCGCCTCCTGCGCCTTCTATTCCAATTGCTCCAATTTCAAATACTGATTCTATACCTTGCTCGCCCAATACACCGTTAGCATCAGTAAAAACAGGTTCTAAGTCGTACTTTTTTGAATTGATAACTTCCAATGCGTACTTTTCGGCATTTACGAAGTCGCCTTCGAAAAGATACATTTTAGCGAGCAAGCCACGTGCGGCACCTTTAGTAGCACGCCCGAGCTGAGTACTGGACTGATCACTCTTTTCATCCAGATCAGTAAGAGCATCAAGCAAGTCGGATTCTATTTGTTTGTAAACTTCTGCTTTAGGCGATCGTACCAATTGAGCAGGAGGTATAATTGTCTTAACCAAAGGCACATCTCCCCAGGCACGTACCAGGTCGAAATAAAAAAGAGCACGTAGAAACTTAGCTTCAGCAATATACCGGTTTTTCAGAGTAACATCCATTTCAATAGCTGGTACTTTCTCTATAACAACGTTGGCACGTTTAATCCCCTGGTATAAGGTTGACCACCATGCCCTGAGTGATGTCTGTGTTTTCGGGAAAGTGAAATTGTCATAAGGCCCTATTTCAGCAGATGCGTCAGTAGGGTTGCTGCCTTTTCGGGCATCATCCGACATGATATCCAGAATAGGAAATGTACCTGAATGATAACCGATATCCAGCATCGTTCCGTAAGTTGCATTTACGGCCAGCAGCGCATCAGATGCTGATGTAGGAAAAGTAGCTTGTGTTAAATCGCCCTGAGGCTGAATATCCAGGAACGATTCGCATCCTGAAAAGGACAGCATAAGTACAAATGTTAATGCTGAAAAGTATATTTTTTTAATGTTTTTCATAGCCGTTAGAATGTTAAATTTACACCAAAGGAATATACAGCGCTGACAGGATAAATACCTGTATCAATACCATTTGATAATACATCACCACTTCCAATTTCGGGTGTATACCCGGTATACCTTGTAAGGGTATAGATGTTGTTCCCTTTCACATAAACCCTGAACTGTTGCATATGCATTTTTTTACTGAATGCATCGGGCAGAGTATAACCTATTACAGCACTCCGCAGCCGGAGAAATGATCCGTCCTGGATAAATTTATCGGAAGGGATGTAATTATATCCGCCGAAAGTGGCACGCGGTTCAGTGTAACTGGTTCCTTCGCCTGTCCAACGACCCATAACATGCTGCTCGAAGTTGTATGCATCGGGCCTGATAAATTCCTTTGCATTATAAATCTTGTTTCCGGTTTGTCCCTGCAGGGCAAACGAAACATCGAAATTTTTATAGGTTACTTCAGCATTGAAGCCAAAAATAAATTTAGGGATAGGAGAGCCAATGTAAGTACGGTCCTGATCATTGATCATATGGTCACCACTCACATCCACCCGACGTAAATCTCCAACACCGGCATCGCTGGTGTGTGGATAGGCATCCAGTTCAGCCTGGTTCTGGAATATGCCATCCGTTTTGTAACCATAAAAAGCCCCGATGGGTAATCCTTTGCGACTTTGTGTAAGGAATCCTTTTATATCGCCTCCGAATAAGAGTGAATCAACACCACTGCTTCCTCCCACACTGAGTACTTCATTATGAACTGTAGAAGCAAGTATCCCGATGTTGTAGCCAACCTCACCAACTTTATCGCGCCAGTTGATGTTAGCTTCAAAACCACTATTCAACACTTTACCAGCATTGTATGTGATCTTCTGCCCTTGACCGTTACCCATATAACCAGGTGTTGACAAGTCAACCAGGATATCGTCGGTTATACGGTGGTAATAATCGAATTCGCCTGTCAGGCGGTCATTGAAAAGACCTACTTCCAAACCTATATCGGCCTGGGTGGTCACTTCCCATTTCAGATCAGGATTCCCGCTTCTGTTATAGCTGACACCTGGATAAAGAATGTCACCGGTTCCAAACACGGTATTAAGATTCTGGGTAAGTGAAAACCGGTTTGAATAATTGATTTTTTCGTTACCAATTTGTCCCCAACTGGCTCTAACCTTTAATTTTGTGACTTCAGGCACACTTTTCATAAAGGATTCCCTGCCTATATTCCATCCGGCAGCGACTGAAGGGAAAACGCTCCACCGGTTTGCCGATGCAAATTTAGATGAACCATCGCGACGGAAGGTTGCAGTAAATATATACTTTTCGTTGTACGTATAATTTACCCTTGCCAGGTACGAAATCATAGAATAATACAATCCGGCATCTACTCCGTTTTCCAGTTCCCCTTTAATACCGGGTCCTGTGATATTATTATATTGCAGATACCAGAAATCGCTACCATCCCTGATAATATCCTGACCTGAGATTTTAGTATATTGCGAATTGGAATTTTGCATGGTATAACCTGCAAGTGCATTGATTGAATGCTTTTTGAAAATGTGATTATAATTGAGCGTATTTTCCCATAACCAGGTTAAATTATCTCTTGATTCTTTGAAGAGGTTGCTTTTCGGATTATTCTGCATGGATGCCGTACCATCATAATAAAGTACTGCAAAAGCCGGTGTAAAGTTTTCATTTTTATTATAGCCTGCATCGATTCCAAAACTGGATTTGAAAACAAAATCTTTCAGGAAAGTTGCTTCAGCATACATGCTACCTACAGCACGGAATCCTTTATTAAAGCTGTTACTATATTCAATATCTGCCAGGGGATTCCCTACGCCCGGTACTCCAGCAAATGAACCGTCTTCCCTGTAAGGTAAAATGGTAGGCCATGCCCTGTAAGCCTGAAATACAACGCCCGGAGCATTTTGCTGCTTGTAGGGTGATATAGTAATGTTGTTACCGAATTTCAGGTGATCAGTAAGCTGATATGCATTATTGAATTTAAGTGTTACACGTTCGTACCCTGATTTGTCAATAATACCTTTCTGGTTAAAATAGCTTACGCCGATATAGAACGTTGTCTTTTTGGTAGCACCCCAGGCTGAAAGCTGGTGATTCTGGATTGGTGCCGTGTGAAAAATCAGATCCTGCCAATCTGTGTTAGGAACTGCATCCAGGTTGTTGTAACTCGGATCTCCCGGAATCTCATTGGCTATAGTACCAAATTCCTTACCGTTGAGTAAGTCAATCTTTTTAGCCAGACTTTGAATGCTGTATTCGCCTGTATAGCTGAAACTCGTTTTTTCTTCACCGATAGTTCCGCTCTTTGTTGTAATCAGGATTACTCCGTTGGCTCCCCTGGAACCATAAATGGCAGTGGCTGATGCATCTTTTAAAACTTCCATGGAAGCAATGTCGGCACTGTTAAGGAATGAAATATTATCAAGGATTACACCATCAACTACATAAATCGGTGATGAATTGTTAAAGGTCCCGACTCCACGAATCCTGACGGATGGAGTTGCTCCCGGAGCTCCAGATGTACTGGTAACCTGCACACCTGATACTTTTCCCTGCAAACCCTGTTCGGCATTAAGAGAAGTTATTTTTGTCAAATCCTTTGCCTTAACGGAACCGACTGCCCCGGTGAGATCGCTTTTACGTACAGTACCATATCCGATTACTACAATTTCAGAAAGCATCACTTTACTGGTCTTAAGAGCAATGTTAAAGATGCTTTTGGTGCCAATGGCAATATCCTGTGGCTCATACCCTATAAATGTAATTTCGAATGCAGCATCAGCAGGGCTGATTTCCAGTGTAAATTTCCCGTTAATGTCAGTTGATGTGCCCCTGGTTGTCCCTTTAATAACGACAGTCGCACCAGGTAAGGTTTCCTTGGTCAGGCTGTCGATTACAGTACCTGTAACGGTACGTTGCTGAGCCCACGATGCAGAGCTGATAAGCAGCAGCAAGATTGCCAGATACAAGGGTCTGAACTTGAGTGAAATTTGTTTCATGACATTGGATTTGGTTGGTTTTGGTTGATGATATTAAAATTAATTTCACAGTACACTGATTCATTCATGCAAACGATTGAATTAATTTAATTGCAAATAAAAAGTAAATTAATAAAATTTAGCATCTTTTAAAATGCATCACTATTACTTCATGCATTCTGATAGCTGTCGGGATACCTATACATCACTACTACAAATGCTATTTGCTGATTGATAAGTAACAGGTACACAAATATATGAATATTTCAGGGGATTATAAAAATATACTTTGTTTTGCATAAAATAATTGATTTGAGAAAGTGAGTTTACAGATGATTTTATTACAAATACTGAATTTTAAGAAGTGAGACAGAAATATCTGCAAAAGACATTTTAAATAGCCCTTTTCAGTTGATAATTAAGGGTCAGGCGATATGTTGTCAGCAGTTAATTTTGCAAAAATCCACTATGGCAGGTTAAAAGATATGGTGTCTCATGACTCAGTTCGTGTCCGAAAAACTTGTTTCCAGCTAAAAGCATTTTTTCCTCAAAGCAGATTTAAAGGTTTATTTTCACAATGTTCTCTTTCCTGTTCAACATCGATAAAAACTGATCAACCGGGATTACGGCCCCGCCTTTACGATATATATTACTTTCAAAGGTGAACTTAACTTTTTCGCCGTTCACAGATATCTCTTTGGGACCGAAGTTTCCTTCTTTTACTGCATAGTTGAATGTTGTGGAATAACCCATGAAATCAAGG
>JBBSBT010000177.1:0-6490 GCA_038250985.1 Bacteroidales bacterium | reverse complement strand
TTTTGATCCGCTCGTAATGGTCGACTGGGTAGCTGTTGACGAACCATCAAAAATACTGGCTGTTTCGCCACAGGATATTTCGCGTATGGAAATTGTGAATGAAGATTACCTGAAGGGAGGGGAAACCTACGGAGGTATTATAAGCATCATCTCAAAGAAAGGTGATTTTGCAGGAATGGATCTGCCTTCGACAGGGATTTTTATTAACTACAGTTTCCTGGATGAAAAATGTTATGTTAAGGATCTTTTCGATCATTTACCCGAACATCCCGATTCAAGAAATACTATTTTCTGGAAGCCTGGTATCCGTATCCAATATGGGAATACTGAAAAATACAGCTTCACGGCACCCGATACACCAGGGAGATACAGTATAATAACGGAAGGAATTACCACAACCGGGGAACTATTTACACTCACAAGTTATTTCGAGGTAAACAAATGATTTGTGGCGGGAAAGCAGTTGTTTCATTGCAATAGCCTTTCCTGAAAAAGTAATCCTGATTTGCTGATTTGCTTCCGGATATCTGTCTGCAATCCGACAGCTTATTTTTTTATCTTGCAGGTGCACAATTATATAGATGTAGTTTTAAATGATTACGCAATCATTCTGATTTGTTTTCAGGGAAATAAACTATACATATTAAGTTTTTCTATAAGTTTGTTGTATGACTTTTGACGAGGTAAGACAGATTTTAAAGACCAAAACCGTTGGGATAGCCGGATGCGGAGGATTAGGTTCCAATTGCGCTGTCGCATTGGCACGGGTTGGTATCGGCAGGTTGATATTAGCCGATTTCGACCTGGTACAGGAAGGTAATCTGAACCGGCAGTTTTATTTTTATGATCAGATAGGTATGCTGAAAGTGGCTGCACTCAAGCAAAACCTGTTTCGCGTCAATCCCGATGTCCGGATTAATACCTTTGATATCCGTTTATGCCAGAGTGATATAATTGAGATTTACAGTAAATGCGATGTGATTGTTGAAGCATTCGATAAACCGGAAATGAAGTATATGATATTGGATGCTGTTCACAATTTTTTGCCTGATAAATACCTGGTAATGGGAGTTGGAATGGCAGGATGGGGCGACAACAACCTTATACGATCCAGGCAATCAGACAAACTCATTATTTGCGGCGACGAAATAAATGCTATTGCTGCCGAATGTCCGCCATTAGCTCCAAGAGTTGGAGTGGTTGCCAATATGCAGGCCAATGCAGTACTCGAAATTCTGCTTGGCGCAAATGAAAAACAAATTCATTCAGTAAATTAACAAATGAAACTCATACTCAATAATAAAGAAGAAATATTTGATGCTGATCAGCTCACTATCAATGAACTATTGAAATTGAAAAATTTCACATTTAAGATGTTGGTTATAAAAGTAAATAATCAGCTGGTCAAAAAAAATGAATATGATTCGGTTTTTGTTAAGGAAGGGGATGATGTAATGGTGCTTCACCTGATATCGGGTGGCTGATATGTGCCACCTCATTGCAAATTTCATATATCCCCTTTGATTTTCACCTCTTTTATTTAAAAACTACCAGCATTAGCCCGGTAATAAATGCAATAACCCACCATCCATAAGCATAACGGGAGTAGAGGTGGAGTTTGGCAGGTACTTTGGCTCCGGGTTGGGTGCTTAAATGAAACCTCCAGATAAGAATCGTATCAATAAGCATTCCGGCAAGCGACGAATAGCCCAATATCCCATGCAATGTAAAGGCTGAATTGGAAGAGCCGATAATCATAAACGTGGTTGCTGTGATATCAAGTATGATACCAATAGTCAGAAACCGCAACACAAAAGGGGTTACAAGTTTTTTCCGCTGTTCGGTTATAATTGATAAACTGTAAGAAAGTAAGGCAAATATTACGATGCCGGCGCCAATCATGGAATAGTGATTCATTTTTTATAGGGTTGAGGGTTAAAGGGTTTCAGTGTTTCAGTCCCGATAGCTATCGGGATTCAATGTTTCAGAGTTTCAAAATTTCAGCGCTTCAGGGTTTAGCTTCGCTGAGCTCGCTACGCTCGGTTCAAAGTTACAGGGTTACAGAGTCACAGGGTTACATTGCGTTTAGCGCGTTTCAGGGTTTCAATGTTTCAGGGTTTCAGTCCCGATAGCTATCGGGATACAGAGTTTCAAAGTTACAGGGTTACAGGGATTGAAGAGATTGATGGGATTGATTTAGCAGGGACAAGGGGATGGGGTGAAATGGGGACAAGGAGACTGTTTGACGAGATTGAACGGATTGACGGAGGAATGACAGTACAGACCCTTCAAACAAATCAAATCCTTTAAACCATTTTCTATTAACTTTTAACTCAATCACCATTCAATACTTCTTCCCCGGTATATCATTCAGCACTTTTTCCATACATTTCCGGTCCTGGAGGGTGATAAACATGGTACGGCCACCTTTTCCCCCGAAAACAATGTTACTGCAGCTTTTACCTTTCAGCGGTATTTCGCGGATGAATTTGCCTGCGGGGCTTAGAACTACAATGGTCCCTTTTCCCCAGCGGGCGATATACAGGTTTCCTTTTTTATCGCATTTCATGCCATCGAGGCCGAAATCATTGAATTTATAAAACAGTTTTTTATTCGAAATGTTCCCGCTTTCGTCCACGTCATATTTCCAAACTTTGAGTTGTATGCTTTCATTTACATAAAGGGTCTTCTCGTCAGGGCTCAATTCAATGCCGTTGGTGGTGCCCATATTGGGTTCGAGTAACACAGGCTTCCCATCCGTGTCGACACGCCAGAGTTGCCCAACACTGGTTTGCCAGTTGGGATCGCTGGCAAAAATCTGCCCATGGCGATTCATACAAAGATCATTGGGCGAATACATTCGTGGCTCGTGGCAAAATACACTAACCTTCTTTGTCTGCATATCCACATGAAGTATGTTGTGGCCGATAAAGTCAGGTAAAAACATATTGTCTTTTTTGTCGAACAGGATGCAGTTGGCAATACTCCCGGCCGGGAGTTCGATAAACATCGAGCACGTTCCGTCAGGAGCTACTTTGCCTATGGTTCCGTCGTGCAGATAGTTTACCACATACAACTGCCCGTTTTTATCAAAAGCTGGCCCTTCGATGTTCGACGAGAACAGGTTTTCAGCTGTCAGATCTTCGGCAACAAAAAGTTTCTTTGAACCGGTGCAGTTGCTTAGCGTTAATACTGCGAACGCTGAAATTGCCAAAAGCAATGTGAAATTTAAATCTGATTTTTTCATGGGTGAGATCTTTATTTAAATATACATTTTTACTATTCACGCTTCGGCTTCGCTCAGCGCATCGCTATTCATTATTCGCTATTCACTCCCATCTTGCCATCGTGCATAGAGACGCGATGCCTCGCGTCTCTACAGCACTTCCGCCACCACGAAAGCACTCCCTCCAACCATTACCAGGTCACCCGGGCCGGCGGCTTGTTGAGCTGAATCAAGTGCTCCTTTTACACTTTTAGAAACAATGCCTTGTAAAGAGAATTCTTCAGCCAGCTTTGCCAGCTCATTGGCATTTAATCCACGCGGAATATCAGCTTTGCAGAAATAATAAGTGGCATCTTTTGGTAGTTTGCCAAGTATGGAGCGCACATCCTTATCATTAACAACACCGATTACGAAATGAAGCTTTTGGTGTGGCGTCAATTCAATCTGTGCGAGCACTTCATGTATCCCGTCAGGGTTATGGCCGATATCGGCAATGGTAAGCGGGTTGCGGGATAGCGTTTGCCAACGCCCCATCAGTCCTGTGTTCCTGACAACATTCCGGACTCCGGATATAATATGTTCTTCCTGAACCGGCATTCCGGATTGCTGCAATTTCTCAAGGGTTGCAAGTGCAGTTACCAGGTTTTTTAACTGGTATTTTCCCGAAAGGGGCGAAGCCAGGCTGTAATTGCTGCCGGCATCTGAAATAATTTGTGCCCGCAGAAAAGGCGGACGATGTTTTGTAAAACCTGATTCCAGAATTTTCATCTGCTGATCGGCAAAAACAAGGTTAGCATTAAGCTTTTGACTGAAATCTATAAATACCGGTGTTGTTTCAGCTTGGGTTTCACCGATTATAACAGGAATTCCTTGTTTAACAATCCCTGCTTTCTCAACTGCAATGGCTTTAAGTGTGCTGCCCAGGAACTGCGTGTGATCCAACCCTATGTTTGTGATTAC
The DNA here is from genome assembly GCA_038250985.1 of Bacteroidales bacterium. Classification (GTDB taxonomy): domain Bacteria; phylum Bacteroidota; class Bacteroidia; order Bacteroidales; family UBA4417; genus UBA4417. Next base: position 2,304 of record JBBSBT010000177.1, on the reverse strand, counting down.
TGTAATAATCGGATTTACAAGGTTGGTGGAATCAAGTCGTCCTCCCATGCCGGTTTCGATTACAGCGATGTCAACTTTCGCTTTTGCGAAATACCAGGCGGCCAGGGCAAATGTCCATTCGAAAAACGAAGGCTGTATTGCATTAAACTCTTCCCTGTGATGCAATACAAACGATGTGACCTCTCGCTTGCTGATCATCCGTCCGTTCACCTTTATCCGTTCGCGGAAGTCTTTAAGGTGAGGAGAAGTAAAAAGTCCGGTTTTATAGCCGGCTTCCTGCAAAACAGAAGCTAAAAAATGCGATGTTGAGCCTTTTCCGTTGGTTCCTGCAATGTGTATGCTTCTGAAGTCTTTCTGTGGATTGCCAAGCATCTTACATAGAGCCCTCGTATTATCCAGGTCAGCCTTGTATGCAGCGGCACCGATGCGCTGAAACATAGGCAACTGGCTGAAAAGGTACTCTAAGGTTTGTTTGTAAGTCATTAAAAAAGTTTCAGGGTTTCAGTGTTTCAGTCCCGATCCCTATCGGGATACAGGGTTATATGGTTTCAGTGTTTCAGTGTTTCAGTGTTTCAGCCCCGATCCCTATCGGGATACAGGGTTATATGGTTTCAGTGTTTCAGTGTTTCAGTGTTTCAGCCCCGATCCCTATCGGGATACAGGGTTTCATGGTTAACTATTCAAATCCTTTAAAACTAAAAAAGTCTTGCTTTTGTCGTGTGTTTAAATACTTCAGCATTTACACTGATATTGACGCCATAGCTGAAATCAAGCCAGTGCCGCGGAATATCAAAGTATGATTCGAAACGTAATCCAAAGTCTACGCCTTTGGTTACCTGGTGATTCAGCAACAGTTTTGAAGTTATGATGTCCCTGATATCGTTGGTATACCCGGTATCAAACTGCGAAATGGACTGGAAAAGATTGTCGCCCATTGGCGCAAAGAATTTTTCGCCATGAAACCAACCTGAATTGATTTTTATCCAGTTATTTTCGAAACCAATAGTATTATGGAATGCCTGACCCGACTTGTACGAAATGGTGTTGGTTGGTGATAGTTCCAAAGCCTGTAAGAAATAGGATGAGAGAGTTATTCTTTTTAAATAATTCAAGTCCGGTAAAAAAACATAGGTAAGGCCCGCGGCAATATTGGCACGGGTTTGCATTGGAGTATCCAGGATGTCAACCTGTCCGCCAAAGTGATGAATAATACTCTGGAAATGAGCACTCAGACCGCGGTTTTCAGCCAGGTCGTTTAGTGCAAATGAGGCAAGCAGTCCTCCGGTTATTACTTCCTTATGCGCTTCACCGGGAAGCAGGAAAGTTTCCCAATCCATAAAGAAATCGGTACTGTATCGCGCCTTGTTCAGCAATATCTGTATGCCATATTCCGGATTCTTAATAAAATAATTGTCTTCGTTGTAAATGGGTTCGATATAACCATGCTGGCGCTGCCCGTCGAGTTGCCCGAAAATAAGCTGTGCCCCGGGCATAAAGTTATACCTGGCCCTGATTACCGGCATTGATTTTTCAAAACCGTTGTGGCCGTCGTACTGCCGGAGATACCAGCCTGCAGAGAGACTGAAATTTTCGCTGCATGTCCAGGTTACTTCCGGTTGAATTACAGAACCAATATAGGTTATGCCTTCGGTGTATGGCCCGAAATATTCGTTGTTTTTGATAAAATTATTGTTGTAGAAATGGATACTGACGTCCCCGACATTTGCTGAGTCGTAGATGAGATGGGGCTTGTAATTTTCGTAAAAATTCTGACCCTGAGAGTAATAAGCGGTTAATACAAGCATTACTGCCAAAAAATATCTGCGAAAGGATTTCATATCCGGATTTCTGTTTTAGGTTGGATTGGTTTGCTGCATGGAGTGCCGAATAGAGAAAATCATGGTCACCTGTCTACTTGTAATACTGCAAAAATACCGTTTTCTATTGAGGAAATAAAATGCATTTTGAAGGCATGCGGCACATTGTTTCCATGCTTTATGTTGCAATCAATTTTCAGATTAATTATTTGGGTTTGTCCTGCCCGTATTCATGCTTTTATTGCATTTTCGTCAGCACAATATATTTCCAGGGTTTCAGCTCAAATGTGTCATCACCGTGTAAAGTGTATTCTTTCCCGGTAAAAAGTTCCTTGTAAGTTCCCTGATAATACTCTGATTTTAAAAGCACATTCACCGTTTCGTTACTCAAATTGATGATCGGAATTACCATTTGTCCGTTTTTGACACGGGCAAATGAAATGACCTGATCCATTTTATCATTGGAAATTCTTTCCATTTCGCCGCC
>JBBSBT010000176.1:0-6498 GCA_038250985.1 Bacteroidales bacterium | reverse complement strand
GGTTTCAATTCCGATTCGGTTCAACCTTATTATAATGCAATTAATCTGAATGATTCAGCTGCCGTAAGCAAATCCGATTTAACAAAGGAAAAACTGGTTTCCATTGATATTTTCCCGGAACCGGATTCAACGCAGCGTATCCTTAAAAGCGTGATTGCTGCCCCAAACAAACTTGCTGTCGTATTTCGTTATCCTATAATATCTCCCGGTTTTCGGGCATTAAATGTACCTGATTCGCTGCCCTGGTCTATCCGGGAATGGAATAGCGGCAACGATACGCTGACTGCCTGGCTGCTGAATAAGCCTGACACGTTGAAACTTGAAGTTTCGGATCGGGGAATTGTACTGGATACGGTAAAAATTGCCACGGCCATGAAAGTGAGTGGAAAAGCACGGAAATTGTCAAAAAACACCTCTTTAGGCTATTCAACAACACTGAGCAACCGGATGCTGGGTTACAACCAACCTCTCTTGCTTACATTTGCCAACCCGGTAAAACAATATGATTTTGATTCACTGCTGTTTACCCGCAGAACAACGACTGATACCAGTACGTTCAGGCCCGTGATGCAGTTCACCGACAGTATTCACAGGCGTTTACTGGTTTCGTACAAGTGGAATGAAGCGGAGAAATATGATATGTATATACCTGGAGGTGCTTTTACCGATATTTATAGTGACTCATGCGATTCGACACATGTTGTTTTCCAGATGAGGCCGGTTGATGATTACGGCACATTTTCAGTCACAATTAACCGGGTCGATAAAAGTTACCCTGTGATCATTCAGCTTCTGACCGAAAAAGGAGCAGTTGTTGACCAGCGTATTCTTACCACTGAGAAGAAAGCGGATTTCGGACTTATTTTCCCCGGCAAATATGGTTTGAAAGCCATAATGGATGTGAATGCCAACGGCAGATGGGATACCGGCCAGTTTATAAAGAAAATCCAGCCCGAAAGAGTACTGGTGAACCCCAAAATATTTGAAGTCCGCACCAATTGGGAGCTGGAAGAAACCTGGGATCTATAGCCCTGCAAAACCAGAATATACAATAAACTACTTTCGCAGTATTACTGGGCTTCGTTGCATTTATTAATACAGGTGATGATATCGAGAAGCGTGCTGTTTTTCAGCGAATAATGAATCTGTTTACCATCACGTTTCGAAGCCAGTATGCCTTTGCTTTTCAGAATATTAAGATGATGTGAGGCTGCAGCCTGTTCGATATGAAGTGATTCATATATTTCAGTCACATTCAGTTTTTTGTTGTTGTTCAACAATTCGATAATGGCAATACGCATAGGATGAGCCATGGCACGCAGTTTACTTGCTGCGGCTTCAAGTTTTACGATATCTAGTTTCAATGGATCAGTCATTTTAGTTATTTTTTACAAAAGTATAAATAAATACATTACCACTTCGTAAATATGTAAATTTATTCATGCGTTTTCAATGAAACGAAATAACATATTGAAATTTAATGGTATGTAAATACATAGACATTCTAAACAGGATTCATCTTTCAGAATACATTCTGTTCAAAATATATTTCATAATTTTTTCAAGCAGTTTTTTTTTCAAATAATTCAGTAAATGCAAACTTCGTCCCATCGAACAAGCCCTGATCGCTTAATTTCAATTCGGGAATAACCAAAAGTGCCATGAATGAAAGGGTCATAAGGGGCGCTTTTAAATGTCCGCCTAAGGCAAGAGCTCTTTTATTGATATTTTCATACATCCCGGCTACTTTATATCCGTCGGCATTGCCCATCAGGCCAGCCACAGGAAGAGGAAGCACATCAAGGTTTTTGCCATCGGTAACAGCAACCCCTCCTTTATTTTTAACCAGGCTGTTAATAACAGATACCATATCGATATCGTTAGTACCAATGCATATGATATTATGACTATCGTGAGCTACCGTTGAGGCCATTGCGCCGCGCTGAAGGCCAAATCCCTTTATAAATGCGATGGCCGGCTTGGAAGGCTTGTATCGGTTGATGACGGTAATTTTGAGGATGTCATCCGGGATATTGCTTACAACCTTGCCATCCGATAAAAGAGGATCGGCCAGGAATTTTTCCGTAACCAGGTCGCCATCGAAAGCCTGTATCACTTTCAGTTTGCCTTTACCTGCCACCACTTCAAGATCGGAAGATTCAACGGGAGGTGCCAAAAAATGATTTGGCGCTTCATAGTTAAAGGATTGTAACAACGTTTTTCCATCAGAAGCAGCTAATACGCCATCAATAAAAGTCTTTTTAACTGTAAAAGCGGTTAAATTATCAACAACCACCATGTCGGCGGCATCGCCGGGTTGAAGCAGTCCGCAACTCAGTTTATAGTGCTTTACCGGGTTGAGTGTGCAGGCCCTGATCACTGCCATAGTATCATACCCTGCCCGGATCGCACGCTGAATCAGCAGGTTGATATGACCGGCAACCAGGTCGTCAGGATGCTTGTCGTCGCTGCAAAACATAACTTTTTCGGGATGTGTGCCCAGCAGGGAAACCAACGCATCAAAATTCCGGGCTGCACTTCCTTCGCGGATGAGTATATGCATGCCTGAATTAATCTTGTCGATGGCTTCCTGAATGTTTGTGCATTCGTGATCGGTGGTAATACCGCCGGCAGCATATTTTTTGATATCATCACTGTCGAGTCCGGGCGCATGCCCATCAACAGGTTTGTTGTATTGGCGGGCAAAAGCAAGTTTCTGATGTACTTCCTCATCCCCGAAAATCACACCCGGGAAATTCATCATTTCCGAAAGGTACAGGATTTCATCGCGCTGAAGCAACTCACCTATCTGCGCTGCATTAATAACAGCTCCCGATGATTCGAAGCCTGTTGCCGGAACGCAACTCGGGGCGCCGAAGTGGAATTTGAATGGTGATAGATTCCCGTTACGGATCATAAAATCAATGCCATCCATTCCAAGCACATTGGCAATCTCGTGCGGATCGGAAACGGTAGCAGTAGTACCATGCACAACTGCCAGCCGTGCAAATTCAGCAGGTACCAGCATGGAACTTTCGATATGCACGTGAGCGTCAATTAAGCCAGGCAGAATATATTGATTGTCAACAGTATCGCCGGGCGTTACCGATGCAATTTTACCGCTTTTTACTTCGATTGTACCGGGGAATATTTTCCCGGCTACAACGTCAACAATGTGACCGGAAATGGTAAAGGAGTTTTTCATAATGTTCAACTAATAATAACAAAAGCAAATACAAAAGTACGGGATTCACACCGGGATTTTGAATAATTTTTTTTTTAAAAGGCTTTAGGGAAAGGGATCAGGCCGACTTATAAACCGGGATCAGGTCGTGCTGAATATCCGCGAAATATTTTTTTGCAGCAGGATAATCGGTAGTAAATCCCAATAAAAATCCTCCGCCTCCTGATCCGCAAAGTTTTAGCTGGAATGTACCGCTGTCTAATCCCCATTTCCATGGCTGCATGAAATTTTCGGGTATCATGTTGGTGAAATGCTTTAGCTGGAATACCGAGACTTTTTTAAGAGATTCGAAAAAAGAGCTCATATTGCCGCTCAGTAAATCCGAAATGCATTGATTTACCCAGGGTATATAGTCTGTTCTGAAAAGGGTTTCATATTCTTTGAAACGCATCTGTTCCAGGAAATGATTCACCAGGGGACCTGTTTTCCCAGTCTTACCGGTGTCGACCAGGAAAATAACGCCTTCGCTTTCGAACTTGGAGCGCGGAACACCGGTGATGGCTATATCATCATGTGAATGAATTAGCAAGGGATGCTGCAGGTAGCAATTCAAAGGATCGATTCCGCTGCTTTGACCATGGAAAAGAGATTCCAGTTTTGAGAATATTTCTTTCAACCTGCTTATATCCTTACCCGAAATGGATTCATTTGCTTCAATCCTGTTGGTGCAATAGCGGTCGTAAACAGAAGCCACCAACGCACCTGAACTTCCGATTCCATATCCCTGCGGAATGTTGGATTCAAAATATAAGCCCTTTTCCAGATCCTTATCCAGTTTTTTAAAATCCATTTCACACGGCATTTCACCTTGGGCTTCAAGCTCAAGCATAAAACCGAGGAAATTTTTTAGTTGCCTGTTCGACTCAACTGCAAAATCGTAATCCGTATATTTGTCGTCGTTTATAAAACTTAACTGACCGGTAAAATGGGTGTATGGTATTGTGAGTCCTTTGGAGTTGAAAAGAATGCTATATTCACCGAATAACAATACTTTGCCGTAAAAAATATCTGCTTTTTTGCTCATTATATTTTGTTTACAAAAACCCTATGCGGAATATTTCTATAGATATTACCCGATTTTAACCGGGCCACTGCCATAACAATCATCTAACCGCAAATTTTGTTCATTTAATTTTAATAAATCTTCAACAATAAATTTATTAACTTGTTCAATCTCATCCTCAAAATAAAGTAAATGAACATTTGGGCCGGCATCGAGGGTAAAGCAAATACTCAGGCCGGTTTCTTTCCTAAATTGCTGTATACGATTTATAATCCGCACGGTTTCGGGTTCCATCAGCATAAAACCATTACCCGAAGTCATCATCAGCGCATGCAAAGTAAAGGCTTCATTTTCAATAATGCTTATAAATGTTTGTTTATCGCCTGTTTTTAATGCCTGAAGCAACTCACGGGTGTTAATGCCTGCCTGCCTGATACGCGCTTCGCTGAAAGTGTGCCCGATCATACGGTTATGTCCTTCGGAACTCGAAACGGGTTTTGCATTTTTATTTACCAGTAAAATAGTATCCTGCAAGGTTGCAAATACCGGGTGAACTTCGGGAACCGGCACTGCCAGCAAATCCGATGATCCGGGAAGAGACTCTGTATCGCCCCATACTGTAAATCCCGGGAAAAGGGACCGGCAAGCACTTCCGGAACCCAGGCGGGCGATATAGGAGGCTTTGCTTCTGAATTCGTCCTCGTCAAGAATAATGCTGAACAGTTCATTATCCAATGAGCAAAGACAAAGAGCTAATGCACTGAATGCCGAAGCTGACGAAGCGATTCCGGCTGAATGGGGGAACGTATTATGGGTTTCGAGTTTCAGGTTAACCTGCAGCAGCCAGGGAAAAATATCGGTAATGGATACTAAGAATTGGCTGATCCGTTCACCAAAAGCTGCATTCTGCCGGCCTTCGAACCAGAAATCAAGTTCAACTGTTCCTTCGTGTTCTCGGGGAAAGGCTGTAAGTTTTGTTTCGGTAAATGAATTCGATAAAGTCATGCTCAGCGACGGGTTTAACGGGAGTTGGCGTCCTGTTTTACCCCAGTATTTCACTAATGCTATATTACTTTGCGATTGCCAAGCTACGGTAACAGGTTTGGATAAAGCTGACAATAATCCGGAACCGGGAAAATCAGAGTTAGTCATCTGAAAATGGAATTTGGAAGCTAAAGTACAATATCGTTGAAATTAAACCATGTATTTAGATTTTTACTTTTCAGATACGTGGGAAGCAAACCGGGATCGTCACGCCAGGTGAGCATACAGAAATCTCCTCCCCATGCGCCTAATGATTTTACTTCACCAGGCAAATCAATAAAAATGGTTTCTTTGATGGTCGGTGCGTGTAATAAACTACTGATAAGTGTTTCATGTTCCCTGATGACTGCTTCGAATCCGGCAAGATCCGGAGCCAGGAGCATACGCCGGGTTAGTAAAGTTGCTGTTTCCACAATTTCTTTACCAGGATTTGAGTTTCGGTTGCGGTATTGCTTAATTCCTTCGGCTGAGTCCTGTTTGTTTCCCTGGTAAACAAAAAAGATTTTACCGGCAAAGGAAGGCGAAAATACCACCGGTTTAAATTCGGGACTAGAATCCCTGATTTTGTAAACGATGGGTCCCTTGCTGATAGCACAGGCAATATCATAGCCTGAACCTTTTGAGACTTCAAAGTGAAGTTTAAACGGGTCGGTTCCGGCCCATTGGGCAATAGCAGCAATAAGTGAAGAACTGCTTCCCAATCCCCACAATAATGGATAGTTGAGTGTGGAAACCACCGTACATCCATTGGATAAACTCAGAAAAGCGGGATTCAAAGCGCGGGCGGCAAGCATGAGGCGCTGCGGATGTATGGCTATACCCGGATCGCTGCTTTCAATAATTCTGAATCCGTTTAAATCATATTTCCCGCTGAACCATTCAGACCCGTCATGGGCAATGGATCGCCAGGAGATAAATCCCTGCTGGTTTTCTACAACACTCAGATTCTGGCCAAACCTCAATGGAACTGCAAGCGCTTCTGCCCCGTTCAGTACCAGGTATTCGGCGGTGAGTAAAAGTTTAGCGTTGAAATAGGCGTTAAATGACACGGGGGCTTGGTATAGAGTTACAGGGTTAGAGAGTTTCAGGGTTACAGTGTTACAGGGTTACAATGTTTCAAAAGGCATTCAATAGTTAAATGTTATTTTTCACTTTTCACTATTCACTATTCGTTATTCACTATTAATGGTTCAATGCCTTCGGCGTT
>JBBSBT010000175.1:0-6504 GCA_038250985.1 Bacteroidales bacterium | reverse complement strand
TTGGCACCGACCGGGTGCAGGGTGATTATATGGGAATGCTGGCCACGGTAATCAATAGCCTGGCCTTGCAATCGGCCCTGCAAAGCGTAGGTGTGAAATCGAAAGTGCTTTCAGGGCTGGCCGTTGAACCGATAGCCGAAAGAGTTAGCGGCGCGAAAGCTATAAGCAGTCTCGAAAGCGGAAAAGTTGTAATACTAGCCGGTGGTACAGGAAATCCTTTTTTTACCACTGATACTGCAGCAGCTTTGCGTGCCATCGAAATTCATGCTGATGTTTTACTCAAAGGAACCCGTGTCGACGGCGTTTATACCGCGGATCCGGAAAAAGTTCCTACCGCAACTAAATTCAGTACGCTTACCTTCGACGAGGCTTATGGTAAAGGATTGAATATTATGGATATGACTGCATTTACACTTTGCAGCGAGAATAAAATGCCGGTTATAGTGTTTGATGTTCATAAAGCCGGAAACCTGAAGAAAATACTTAGCGGGGATAATTGCGGAACGCTGATTAGTGTGTAGAAGAGTTTTAGGGTTTCAGTCCCGATCCCTATCGGGATTCAGGGTTTCAGGCTTTGCTTTGTGCAACTTTTTGCTCAGTGTGGGATAAAAAGATTTGAATCAAAGCAATAACTTTCATTTATTGCCGGCACATGGCACCAAACACAAGGCACTTTTTCTGAGCAATAGGACAATAGAATAATTAACCATTGAACGCCGAAGGCATTTGAACCTTGAACCTTTTGAACACTCCCTAAATCCTATTCCCCAACCCCCAACTCCTTCCTAAAAGTACTTTTTAAACATTTATAGCAGATATTTCCGTATATTTTCTAAATTTGTCCAACAAAACGATTTACCATGACTGAAGAAGCTAATTTTATTTTAGAAGAGATTAAAGAAAGCATGCAGCATGCACTTGAACATCTCGAACGGGAATTTCATAAGTTCCGGACCAGCAAGGCAACCCCTCAAATGCTTGAAGGATTAAAGGTCGACTATTATGGAACACCGACTGACATTGATAAAATTGCAAATATCAACACCCCTGATGCACGCACTATTGTGGTTCAGCCCTGGGAAAAAAACATGTTAAGCCCTTTGGCAAAAGCCATACTCGATGCCAACCTGGGTTTCAACCCGCAGAATAATGGCGATATATTGCGTATTGCCGTTCCTCCGCTTACCGAGGAACGCCGCCGCGACCTTGTGAAAAAAGCAAAGGGCGAAGCCGAAGTTGCACGTGTTTCAATCCGCAATATTCGCCGTAATGCAGTTGAAGAAGCTAAAAAGCTTGAAAAAGATGGCGTTTCGGAAGATGATGTTAAAGTATTGGAAAAAGAAATACAACATATCACCGACAGTTTTATTGCCCAGGCTGATAAAATCCTGGAGCATAAGGAAAAAGATGTGATGACGGTATAAGCATTCTAACTGAACTTAAAAAGAGCGGCTTTGAGGCCGCTCTTTTGGTTTTATGTTTGAAAATCTAATTTGAATTTCGCTCAATCCTTAGCAATAAATCACCACATCTTCCAGCGGTTTACGCATGATAACGGATCTGCGTGTATAGTTTTCACGGGGATACCCGAGTGGTGTGATACCATAAACTTTTACAGACTCCTTTATTCCAAGGGCATTTCGCAGAATATCCGCATTAAAATTAGTAACCCAGCATGATCCCACTCCTTCGTTGGTGGCAGCAAGTACCATCTGGTGCATGGCAATGGCCAGGTCGGTTTGCAAGGAGTTATACCCGTCGGCACGTTCCCAGGCATGATCCGTATCACCTGTAACTACCAGGATATGAGGCGCATCTTTGATCCATGACCTTGAATAACAGGGTTTCACCTTCTCGAGCATTTCCGCTGACGAAATAAGCCAGAATTCCCAGGGCTGGTAATTCGATGCCGAAGGCGCTATCCTCCCGGCTTCCAGTATTCTTTTCAGGGTATCAATATCAACCGGTTTGGCCGGATCGTAGTTGCGGACGCTTTCACGTTTTAATAATACTTCGTTAAAATCCATGGTCTGTGTGTTTTCATCAAAAATACAATTTTTTCGATATGTTTGGGATGGGTAGACGAGATTTTTTTTGAGGTGATGGAGTGAGGGGTAAGGAATAAGGCGTAAGGTATAAGGGATAGGAGATAAGAGATAAGGTGTAAGAGATGGAGACGCGAGACATCGCGTCTCTATCTCTTCGGATTTGCTCCCATAAAAAACTCCAGGGTTCCGCCTTTCATTATATCTTCATGTTTCAGAATGTATGAATTTAAAGCATTACCATTAAGCAGAATACGCTGTATATAAATGTTTTTATCGTTCAGATTTTGAGCAGTTATAATAAATTGCTTTCCGTTTTCGAGGTTGAGCGTAGCTTTATCAACGGATGGTGCACCAACCACATACTCATTGCTGCCCGGGCAAACGGGATAAAATCCCAGCGAGCTGAAAATATACCAAGCCGACATCTGTCCGCAGTCGTCGTTTCCACAAAGACCATCCGTTGTATTGCGGTACAATGTGGTAACAATCTGGTGGATGCGTTCCTGTGTTTTCCAGGGTGCACCCGCAAATACATACAAATAGGGAACATGATGGCTGGGTTCGTTGCCGTGCACATAATTGCCGATCATTCCTACGGCAGAAATATCTTCCGATTCTGCGAAGTATTTTTCATCCAGTTTCTGACTGAAAAGTGAATCAAGGTGCGAAATGAATTTCCTGCTGCCACCGTGAAGCGTTATAAGTTTCGCCGGATCCTGCGGAACATAAAATGAATAATTCCAGGCGTTGCCTTCGATGAAACCTTGCCGCTCAGTACTCAGCGGATCGAATGGCGATTGAAAACTGCCGTCGCTTCGTTTTGCCCGCATAAAACCGGTGCTGTTGTCCCAAATATAATTATAAGCTTCGGCTCTTTTCGCATAGGCGGAAGCAATATCCGGTTTTCCCATTTTGTTGGCCATCCGGCTGATGCAGTCGTCGTCGTAAGCATATTCGAGTGTTTTGGAGGCTGCATTCGAAGTTTTATCAGCAGGCGCGTAACCATATTTTATATAGTCGCCGATACCGTCATTGGGGGCGTAGGTCGCACTGGCGATACACGCATCCAATGCTTTTTGTGCATCGAAGCCTTTAATTTCTTTCATATAGGCATCTGCAATTACCGAAACGGCATGGTAGCCGATCATACACCAGTTTTCGTTGGCATAATGGCTCCACACAGGAAGGATATGATGCACGCTTTGCTGTTGATGTGCCAGCATGGAGTTTATGAAATCCGAGGTGCGCTTCTGCTCTATAATTGTAAACAAGGGGTGCAGAGCCCTGTAAGTATCCCAAAGTGAGAAAGTAGTATAATTCGTAAATCCGTCCGCGTGATGATTGTTATGATCGAGCCCGCGATATTCGCCATCCACATCCATATAAAGAGTAGGAGAGAGGAAGGCATGGTACATGGCGGTATAAAAAATAATTTTCTTCTCCTCCGATGCCTCGATGGTAATGCGGCTAAGTTCTTTATTCCAGTCATTTTCTGCATCCCGGTGCACAGCATCGAAATCCCAACCAGGAATTTCTGTTTCCAGGTTTTTAACAGCGCCTTCGGTGCTCACCGACGAAAGGGCGAATTTTACAAGAATCTGCTCCCCGGCTTTTGTATCAAAACTAAAATACGTTTTCAGCTTACGGCCCGACATCTCAGGGAAGTCTTTATTGGTATTGAATTTCCTGTAAAAGTCGTTATACACTGCTTTCCCTTCATCGCGGCAACCATAGTTACGTATTGGTTTCGAAAAAACCATGGCAAAATACATGCTGCGTTCACGGGCCCAGCCCTGCGTTTGCCTGTAACCGGTAACCAGTGTATCGTTTTCGACCCGGATCGAACTCCAAACCACTTTTCCATCGTAATTATAAATACCCGAAACCATATCCAGTATAATATTTGCCTGCGGGCTTTCCGGGAATGTGTACCGGTGAAACCCAACACGGGCCGAAGTAGTGAGTTCCACTTTGATATTGTAATCGCTCAGCATTACTGAATAATATCCTGCCGTTGCTTTTTCGGTATCATGCGAAAACCTGCTGCGGTATCCTGTTTCAGGATGCAGAGCTGTGCCGGGATTTAACTGAACAGCCCCTGTAGTAGGCATCATAAGGAAATCTCCGAGGTCGCTGTGGCCTGTTCCCGAAAAATGGGTATGGCTAAATCCTACAATGGTTTTATCTGAATACTGGTAGCCGGCGCAATAACGGTACACATCTTTGATATATCCCTGACCAATTGAATATTGAATGGTATCCGTTTCAGGACTCAGCTGAACCATGCCAAAAGGAACAGTAGCACCGGGATATGTATGACCCATTTCGTTAGTACCTATAAACGGGTTTACATAGGAAGCAGGCGATTGTGCTTTGCAAAGTAAAGCCGGCAAAAACAAGAATGCTGCGAACAAATAAATTCTCATAAAACATTTTTTCAGCTGCTAAGGTAATGTGAAATAGAGTGTGAACTTTATTTCTCAGAGATGAAATGCATATTTAGCAAGCATAAAATGGCAAATCAGTATAATAAGAAATCCGGGCTTTTTGTAAAATGGTATCAGAAAAAAATATACCTTTGTGGCCTTATTGAGTGGAAAAATTTGATTGCTTGCAACCACAGGAAAAAATGCTAAAAGATATCTCTGCAAGCAGCATTTAATTCTTCCCCGATCGATTTTATTTATTTTTAACCTCTTAACTAAACAGAGATGGGATATTTATTCACATCAGAAAGTGTGTCCGAAGGGCATCCCGATAAAGTTGCAGATCAGATATCAGATGCTTTACTGGACGAATTTTTACGATTTGATCCGCAAAGCAAAGTGGCTTGTGAAACTCTTGTAACTACCGGCCTGGCTGTATGCAGCGGCGAAGTCCGCACTACAGGCTATGTTGATATTCAGAAAATTGTTCGCCGTACTATTGAACGGATTGGCTATACTAAAGCAGAGTATCGTTTTGATAATAATTCGTGTGGTGTTATTTCAACCATCCACGATCAGTCGGAAGATATTTATATGGGCGTTGATCATGCTAATCCTGAGGACCAGGGTGCCGGCGACCAAGGTATGATGTTCGGGTATGCCAGCAACGAAATGGATAACCTGATGCCTATGCCGATTGAATTGTCGCATATCATGCTGCAGGAAATGGCCGGAATTCGCCGCGAAGGCAAAAAAATGAAATACCTGCGCCCCGACAGCAAGTCGCAGGTAACTGTTGAATATGACGAGCGTAACAGGCCTGTGCGTATTGATACTATTGTAGTATCGACTCAGCATGATGAATTTATACTTCCGGTTGATTCTTCACATAAGGCTGCAAAGGCTGCCGAAAAAGCCATGCAGGACCAGATTGCTGATGATGTGAAAAATATACTTCTTCCGCGTGTAAAAAGGACCTTGCCTGCACGTGTCCGCAAACTCTTTGGTGATGATGTTAAATATTTTGTCAATCCTACAGGTAAATTTGTAATTGGCGGACCTCATGGTGATACCGGTTTAACTGGGCGCAAAATTATTGTTGACACTTATGGTGGTAAAGGCGCTCACGGGGGCGGAGCTTTCTCAGGGAAAGATTCATCAAAAGTGGATCGCTCGGCGGCTTATGCTGCCCGCCATATCGCTAAGAATCTTGTGGCAGCAGGCGTTGCTGACGAAGTGCTTGTTCAGGTTGCTTATGCTATCGGAATAGCTGAACCGGTTGGCGTGTATGTTAATACGTACAAAACATCCAAAGTAAAGGATGCTCAAGGTAAAAAACTTACCGACGGGCAGATTGCTGAAAAGGTTCACAAGATTTTTGACATGCGACCGTATGCCATTGTGCAGCGCTTCGGATTAAAGAACCCGATTTTTGAACGCACAGCTTCGTACGGGCATTTTGGACGTGATTACTACACAGCCGAAGTTGAAGTTTATTACAAAAACGGAAGCACCCGCACCGAAAAAATAAATGGGAAAGAAAAGTATTTTAAAGAAGTTGAGTTTTTTGGCTGGGAGAAGGTTGATAGTGTAGATAAGATTAAGAAAGAGTTTGGGCTTTAGCACTCAGACCAGTACTGTTGCTCCCTGAAGTAGAGAAATGGAGATGGGGGGACAGGGAGAAGGGGAGAAGGAGAGAAAATTGAATCAGATATAATAAAGAGGCAGCCTGAATTGGTCTGCCTCTTTGCATTTTGTACCTAAGCTTATCACAGTGTCAGACACCTGAAAAAGGTGTGCAGACACTGTTTCACCTGAAAAAGGTGTGCTGAAACTGCAGTTAAAATAGATTATTGATCAACTGATCGTCAACCATATTTGGTAAAGTAACTTTAAGCATGGGTTCTTTTTCCATGGCTCTTTTGATGCTGAAAACGGCTCCTTCGTTTCGTGCCCAACTGCGGCGTGAGATGCCGTTGTTTACATCCCAATGCAGCATCATTTTAATTCTGCGGTCGCATTCGGGGCTG
>JBBSBT010000174.1:0-6511 GCA_038250985.1 Bacteroidales bacterium | reverse complement strand
GTAACCGAATCGGTAAGCGAAGGGCTTTCGGGCTTCAGCCAGATGATTTGGGCAAAGGTTGTCTGGCAAGCAAACAGGAACAAAATGATTCCCCAAAAACGGTTTATATTTAGCATTTTGTAGTTTTTTTTATTGTAAATTGGCTTCCATCTTAACTTAGGTTTTACCCCTCTGTCCTTCGGACATCTCCCCGTGGGGGAGAATCCAAATCCGAACTGATTCTGAGGTTTCCGGACTTTGGGCTTCCTCCTTCTGTCTTCCGGCTTACTTAGGTTTTACCCCTCTGTCCTTCGGGCATCTACCCGTGGGGGAGAACCCAAATTCGAACTGATTCTGAGCTACCGGACATCGGTCTTCCGTCTTCGGACTTCATTCTTCTGACTCCGGTCTTCGGACTTCGGTCCCGATAGATATCGGGATCCGACTTCCACCTACTTAGTTGACAATTCAATAATTTTCACACTTTTTGCCGGCACTTCTATTTTACTCAGGTCTTTAACCTGGCTACCTGTAAGTACATCTTTACCGGTTTTGAATCCATTCAGGTTTTCGGCATAGCGGGCGGTAGCAACAGTTTTCAAATATTTTTCGTTGTTATTTATAATCACCATCACTGATTCTTTACCCAGGGTCCGGAAATAAACATAGATTCCGTCTTCGGGGATATAATGGGTCAGCTTACCGTCCTGTACTGTTCTATTTCCCTTGCGCCAGTTGAAGAGTGTTGTCATATAATCCAGGATATCTTTCTGGTCGGGACTCAGGTTTTCGCGGGTAAACATGTTTACCTGGTCGTCCTGCCATCCGCCGGGGAAATCTTTACGTTTACCGGCATCGCCCTGCAAATTCCCACGGTCGCTGAGTGCTTCGGTTCCGTAATATATCAATGGGAATCCGCGGGTTGTGGCAATAAAAGCTAGCGCCATTTTTACATTATCAACAGTTTTCAAGACCGGGTACATACGTTCAATATCGTGGTTATCCGCAAAAGTGATAAGCTTCGTCGGGTCGCTGTACAGAAAATCCTGCGCAAGGATTTCATATAAACGTGCCATCCCGGTATCCCATCCTTCGTTTTCGGTAAAGGCTTTTTGAATGGCTCCCATCAGAGGGAAATCGAAAACATTGCTGAGGTGCGAGCGGTACCCGTCCTTATTGGTCTTGTTATCGAGCCAGTAGGCAACCATAGGCGGATAATTCAGCCAGGCTTCGCCGACCACATTCAGGTTAGGATATTCCTCATTCAGCGTTTTCATCCATTCTGCCATAAAATCTTTATCCGAGTATGGATAAGTATCCTGGCGCAGGCCATCAAGGCCGGCGAATTCAATCCACCAGATGCTGTTCTGGATCAGGTACCTGGCTACATGAGGGTTTTTCTGGTTGAAATCGGCCATGCCTGTATCGAACCACCCGTCCGACATTTTCTTTTCATCGTATTGCGAGCTGTATGGATCCGAAATTACACTTCCATGGAAATTGGAGCGTGTGAATTCAGGCCATTGGTGAATCCAGTCATTTTGCGGCAGATCTTTCATCCAGTACGAATTGGTTCCAAAATGATTAAAAACGATATCCATAACCACTTTTATTCCTTTCCTGTGGGCTGCATCAACCATTTCACGGTAACTGTCGTTTGTGCCATAACGGGGATCAATTTTATACATGTCGGTGGTCGCATAGCCATGGTACGAAGCAACCGGCATATTGCTCTCGAGCAGCGGTGTACTCCAGATAGTAGTAACGCCCAGTTTCTGAAGATAATCGAGATGATCGGCAATACCTTTGATATCGCCGCCATGACGTCCGTTCGGGTTGGAGCGGTCCGCTTTTTCGAGCATACCGGGCATATCGTCGTTATTGGGATCGCCATTGGCAAAACGGTCGGGCATAATAAGGTACATCATATCCGAATTATTAAATCCTGTGCGCCTGGCTGATCCTTCGGCACGGGATTTTAACTCGTAATTGTACGTAGTGAAAACGCTGTCTTTTTGTTTGAATTCGATGGTAATGGTGCCGGGTTTTGCAAAGTTGTTAACTGAAATGTCGATAAACAAATAATTGTCGCCGGTACTGCTGACGCCTTTCAGCTTAACTCCTTTATATTCAAATGAAGCAGTTGTTTTGCCAATGTCTTTCCCATGTATCATCAGTTGGAGGGAGTTGTTTTTCATTCCTGTCCACCAGTTAGGCGGTTCCACGTGATCGATGGAAACCTGAGGGAATGCAGTTCTGAAAAACAAAATACCGATAAGCAGCAAAGTGACTTTTTTCATTGGTTGGGGATTTGGTTTCGCAAAGATATAAGAAAAGAATCCATATAAACTATAACCATTTTTACGCAATCGTTTGCAGGATAGAAAATTATATTATTTAACTTATTTAATGATTTATAGGCTGATGTTGGAGACTACAATAAAAAGGCCGGTATTTTAAGAAACCGGCCTTATTAGAAAAACTGAAATCTGAAATTGGCTTTATCTTACATGTCCCACCAGAACCTATCCTGCAGGTTAGGCAATTTAGCCGGGAAGTTCTGGTTATACAGGCGTTCGGTTTGCGGGTAGGCAAATCGCCGGGGGATAGCGCCTCCGGGGTTTTGAACCTGGTCACCGCCCTCGTTGGGCGTCAGTTGAGGAAATCCTGTCCGCCTGAAATCCGTCCATGATTCAATGGATGCAAATAAGGCGACATATTTTTGGTTTATAATAGTTGAAAGATCGCTCTCGAAGTTCCCGGTGAGCACAGCATTGGCATTCAGGAAACTTGTTATAGTGGTCTCCGTGGTTGCAGTACCGGTAATCCGGTTAATGCTGGCTCGCACAGCATCCTTCAAGGCGGTTTGTGCTGCAGGGTCAGCTGCATTGAGGCGCAGCCGGGCTTCGGCTTCAATAAACTTAAGCTCATGGTAGGTCATCAGCAGAACGGGTGAACTGCTCGATGTGAAATACAAACCATTAAGGGTAGCTTCACCAAATTTCTTTTTGTAGTAAAATGACCTCCTGGGATCATTCGACAGCACCATACGTGTTGTAAAACCGGGGTTTGGCAGGAGGTAATTCAGCAGGGTGAAAGAGTAAAAAGGGTTGTATTCGGATGCCGAAAAACCAAAATGATATATCATATCTCCATCTATAGATTTCATAGCATTGGCTGTTGCATCCAGTGCTTTTTGTGCCGGGTTATAGCCCAGGTCGGCAGCACGTTTTGTAAGATGCATGTAATAGCGCGCTTTCAGGGCATAGGCTGATTGTATCCATTTGGTAGGATTGCCTCCGAAAATAAGATCATCGGCTGCCGGTTTCATTCCCGTATAAACGGTTTGCAAGTCTGCTATGCCATTGTCGAGCAGGGTCTGTATATCTTCATAAATCGTTTGCTGGGGGTCAAATAACGGGTTGCGGTTTACGGAGCCACTGAAGGCTTCTTTGTACGGCACATCTCCCCATAATGAAGTTAAATTGCCTAAACAGTTTGCCATAAGGATTTTACCAATTCCCGCGTAATAATATGATTTATCCTTTTCGGCCAGGTCAATCATTATTTTCAGATTGTTCATAGGACCATCGTAATAATCATTCCAGTCCCAGTCGACATACAGCGCCTCATTGAGGATGTATTGCTGAACCTGTATGGGGTGGTTATCAACGCCCTGGTAATACTGCATAAAAATACCTGTGGTTACTTGTGGCGTTGAACAACTCAGTTTGGCAAAAGTTTCCTGCACAAAAGGCAGCATAACGGAAGGGGGAACTTCAGTCGGGCTGTTATGGTTGATATTGGTTTCTTCAAGTTCGCAACTGTTTATCAGGAATACCATCAGCAGAAGCAAGGGAAATCGTATAATAAATTTTATTGTTTTCATAGTAACGGGTATAAAGGATTAAAGCGAAAATTGAAGACTGAACTCTACACTTTTAGTATTTGGCATATTGAAGTAGTCGCGCCCCAGGCTGTTCGACACCCCCGAAAGGTTTGTTTCAGGATCGATGCCTGAATATTTGGTCCAAAGCAGGAGATTACGGCTGTTGATGCCCAGGTTAATGCCTTTAAAAGGCGTTTTCGAGATCCATTTTAAAGGCATATTATACGAAATCCCCAGTTCGCGGAGGCGCACATAGGATCCATCCTCAATAGCTGCTTCGGATAACCCGGCGAGACCACCCTGGGATGAATAATAAGATGCTTTTCGTTTTATAACCACTGTATTGGGCAAACCTGTTGCAGCATTTACTCCCGGAAATATGTAATCCTCATCACGGTTTTCAGTTATTTTACTGGTTCCCAGCGAACACATCACATTTTTTGTGCCGTTGTATACATCTCCTCCTTGCTTGATATCAATCAGGAAAGTGAGCATCAAACCCTTGTAATTAAAGGTATTTCGTATTCCCAGCAGGAAATCGGGATTCGGGTCGCCAATTATACCGGGAAGCACATCTATTTGTGGATAACCATTGTTTCCAATCAGAATTTGCCTGGCTTCGTTGCGAAGGTAGCGGGTTCCATACAGTACACCATATGGCTGCCCTGCGATGGCTACTGAACGGGTACTGCTTACGCCGGTTGTTTCGAAGTCAAGCAAGGGGACACCCTCAGGCAGGCTGACAACTATATTTTTATTTTTTGAAAAATTGAACAACATGTCCCACAAAAACCCATTACGGTCAACCGGTGTGACAGATATCTGTGCCTCAAATCCTTTGTTGGTGATTACGCCTGCATTTAAAATAATGTGGTCGTAACCGGTTGCATATGCAACCGGAACACTAACAATCTGGCCGATACTCCTTGACTGGTAATAGGCCAGATCAACACCGACTTTGCTATTCAATAACTTCAGCTCAAGACCAATTTCGGACGAACGGGTTGTTTCGGGCTTCAGGTTTTGGTTGCCTATAGTACGGTTGGTGGCAAAAGCTGTCTGCCCACTCACACCACCGGTGATAGCTGAATAATAATTCTGCAGCGAGTAAATCGGGGCATCATTTCCTACTTCAGCCCATGAAGCCCGGATTTTCCCGAAATTTAAGATCTTATTTTTGCTGAGACCTAATGCTTCGGTGAAAATGAAACTCGTATTAAATGAAGGATAAAAGAATGAATTATTCCCTTTAGCAAGGGTCGATGACCAGTCGTTGCGACCGGTTGTATTGAAGTACAACATGCCTTTATAACTCAGTTTTATATCATAGTAGGCTCCCACAATTTTATAGGCCGTAGTATAATCGGAACCTGCGGTTACAGATGTATTGCTAAGGTTGTAAAAGTTGGGCAGTATGAGCGAATCGCCACGCTGCCTGTTATCATAGGTGTTTTTTACATAATAGTTATGGCCGGCTGAAACATTTAATTTAAGTTCTTTAGTCAGGTCTTTTTCAGCACTAAGCAAGAGGTCGGAATTCACCCCGCTGAAGTTGTAGGTTTCAGCTGTAACATAGCCATTGGGCGTATCACTGGAGTTGTTGTCGAAGAATGAGGCCCGTTTTTCGGTGTAATAATCTATTCCAATCCTGTACATAGCATTGAGCCACGAAAACATTTTATAATCGGCCTGTGTGTTCCCGATGATACGATTAACATCTGATGAAGCCTGGTTTTTATTAATGGACCAGTATGGATTGTCGTAAGCACTGTAATAATTCCGCTGTGTTCCGTCGGGGTACATATAAGCTGCTTCATCGTGCACCGGGTCGCTGGAGCCATTTGTGAGGTCAAATGTTGGTGTATTCCGCATCAGGCCAACCATTACAGCCGAAAGGTTACTCCCTTTCTGTGTCAGGGCACTTACCGAATTGGAATAGTTTGCAGTTCCTGAAATTTTCAGTTTTTCCGATAGTTTTGCATCACCGGCAATTTTGACATTTGTTCTTTTAAAACTACTTAGCGGAACTATTCCTGACTGTTCAAGGTGACCTGCCGAAAACAAATAGCTTCCATTATCGTTGCTGCCCGACATGTTCAGATAGCTGTTGCTGGTAATAGCGGTTTCAAAAAAGTTATCCACCGGATACGCTATAGCGCGTTTATCGGTAGCTGTAGGATCACTCATGCCAACAATATGGCCATTTCGATCCTTCGGGTAATCCACGGCGCCATCGTATCGTAAGGTATCAATAAGTGGTCCCCAGCTGGTATTTGATGTCCCTGAATAATTGCCATTGGAGCCCTGTGCATACATAGTTTGTTTACCCGGAAGTTTGTTTACCTGGTCGAATCCAAGTGAAGTTTTAAAAGAGATGCTCTTCCTTATTCCTGATTTGGATTTTCCGGATTTGGTGGTTATCAGTATAGCACCATTGGCAGCCCTGATCCCATACAGAGCTGCTGCTGCTGCGCCTTTTAGCACCGTCAGTGATTCGATGTCATCGGAGTTCAGATCGATAGCTCGGTTTGAATAGTCGTACACATAACTTCCGTCGTAGCTGTTGTCGATAGGAACACCATCAACAATAAACAAGGGTGAGTTTCCCGATGCCCTGAGCGAAGAACGCCCGCGGATGTTAAT
>JBBSBT010000173.1:0-6570 GCA_038250985.1 Bacteroidales bacterium | reverse complement strand
TTTTATCGGTCAGCTTTCCATTCACGATTACTATAATGTTTCACGTTTCGAAAATGAAGCTCTTCTGCTTTTGAAAAATCTTTTCAATCAGCATAATATTGTGTTTTTGGTTGGTGGCTCAGGATTGTATATTGATGCTGTTTGCCGCGGAATTGATGACTTCCCAGATCCGGCTCCTGAACTCCGCAGCTATCTCAAAGGCATATACCTGGATGAAGGAATCGGGAAATTGCAGGAAATGCTGTTTCAATTGGATCCTGAGTATTTTGAAACCGTCGATACAAATAATCCGAACCGCTTGCTGCGGGCCCTCGAAGTTTGTCATACGACCGGTAAAAAGTTTTCGGAACAGAGGTTGAATAATATAAAAGCACGTGAATTTCAGATTATTAAGATAGGATTAAACCTTCCGCGACCTGAACTTTTTAGCCGGATTGAAAGCCGTGTGGATCAGATGATTGAAAAAGGGCTGGTGGATGAGGTCAGTAGCCTGCTGCCTTTCCGCCATCTGAACGCACTCAATACGGTTGGATATAAGGAGATTTTTGATTTTCTGGATTCAAAAATCACTCTTCACCAGGCCATTGTAAATTTGAAAACTAATACCCGGCGCTATGCCAAACGGCAGCTGACCTGGTTCAAGCGAACAGATGAATACTTCTGGTTTGACCCCTCTCACATAAATGAAATAACCAACTATTTAACAATGACTTGCAAATAGTTGGCTATTTAAAAACAACAAAATTTCTTATTTCTTCAGGTAGGTATCAAGCCAGTTAAAGAATTCCCTCTGCCATAAAACACCATTTTGCGGTTTCAGAACCCAATGGCTTTCTTCGGGGAAATCCAGGTATCTTGCCGGTACCCCGCGTAATTTGGCAGCAGCGTAAGCAGCCATTCCCTGTGTATATGGAATTCTGAAATCATATTCGCCTTCGATGATCAGGATGGGCGTGTCCCATTTGTCCACAAATAAGTGCGGTGAATTGGCATAGGAACGATCCACTTTGGCATTTCCTTTTTCCCAGTAAGGGCCGCCTAAATCCCAATTAACAAACCACATCTCATCAGTTGTAAGATACTGATCTTCAAAGTTAAACATCCCGCAATGCGAAATAAATGCTTTGAATCGTTTTTCGTGATGACCTGCAAGCCACAAAACCGAGAATCCACCATAACTGGCTCCTACAGAGCCCAGCCTGTCTTTATCAACAGATGGCTCTTTGGCCATTTCATCAATAGCAGTAAGGTAATCCTTCATGTTTTGTCCTCCATAGTCGCCACTGATCTGATCGTTCCATTCCTGTCCGAAACCAGGTAATCCCCTGCGGTTAGGAGCAACAACTATATAATCGTTGGCGGCCATCATCTGGAAATTCCAGCGGTAGGAGAAAAACTGACCGACCATACTCTGCGGACCTCCTTCGCAATACAACAGGGTCGGGTATTTTTTTTCGGGGTTAAAATCCGGAGGGTAAATCACCCAAACCAGCATTTTTTTATTGTCGGTAGTAGTCATCCAGCGTTCTTCAACTTTAGCCGAATGTATGTCTTTTAATATTTCCTTGTTAGTAAATGTCAGCTGTGTTTCTTTACCGGATGCATCAATCTTGAATATTTCGGTAGGTTGAAGCATGGATTGTTTCGAGGTAATAATATCTTTACCGGCCAGTTTTATCGACAGGTAATCCCAGGTTCCGTCAATTACCTGTTTTATTTCTTTTGTGTCAATATTCAATGAGTAAATTGGTATGGTTCCATGATGATCACTCAGGAAATACAAGGTTTTACTATCTGCCGACCATACAAAACTGTTGGATCCCTGGTCAAATTTTTCTGAATAATCTGAATATTTTGCTGTTGCAAAGTCATAGATCATGATCCGGTCTTTATCCGCTTCAAAACCATCGCGTGCCATACTTCTCCAAACCATTTTTTTGCCGTCGGGCGAAAAAACAGGATCCTGGTCGTAACCTAAAATTCCTTCTGAAACATTGGTTTCTTTTGAAGTTTTCAGATCGTAAACATAGATTTCAGAATTGGTACTCAGGGTATAAGCAAGTCCTGTTAGCTTTTTGCAGGTGTATGCAATTTTATCACTTTCCGGACTCCAGTTGATTTGTTCCATTCCACCCCATGGAGCCATCGGCGATTCAAACCTTTCTTTTTCCATGATATCCTTGCCGGCCTGAACTTTTCCATTGGTATATGCTGCAACGAAAATGTGGCTGTAACTGAAATCAGTCCAGCTGTCCCAGTGCCTGTACATCAGGTCATCCTCGATATGGGCGTTGGCCTTAGGAAGATCGGGATAGATATCGTTAGCCGATTTGTCAAGTTTTACGCGCTCTGTATAAAGCATATGCTTCATATCAGGTGAATAGCTGAATCCCGTGATATCGCCATTGGTATAACTGATGCGCGAAGGAGCAGAGCCATCGGGGTTTGCTTCCCAGATTTGCATGGAACCTGATTCAGCGGAAAGAAATGCAATTTTTTTGCCATCTGGTCTGAAAATTCCGTTGCCTGCACTTCCTTTGAAGTGGGTAACTTTTACAGGTTTGCCGCCTGCAACCGGGAGGGTAAACAAATCAGTTTTCCCTTTATTTTCAGCCAGGTTGTACCAGCTAACGCCGTATAAAATTGTTTTTGCGTCAGGCGATACCTGAACCTCGCTCACCCGTCCGAGTTTCCACAATAATTCCGGGGTATAGCGGTTGGAGAGGTTGCTTTGCTGCGCGAACAGTCCCCATGTTGCTGCCAATAACAGCGATAATGTAATAACCGGTTTTTTCATTCAGTAAGTTTTTGCAATGTTAATATGCTGCGAAAGTAGAAAAGATATTTCAAACTGAGCAAATATGATAAGGCTATTTTAAAACAGCATCAAACCTGTAAAACAGCCAATTGTATATTTCAACATGGCTTTAGTTTATATTTTGTTGCATCCGCTACAAAACTTAGCCCCGTTTTCTTATTTTTACATATTATTACGCCGCAACAAAAATACCATTTTAGCTGTTTTAAAATCACAAACCGATTAAAGCCCATTATGACCAGAGAAGAAGCAAGGACAGCGATCAATAATCTTGTACAAGAGCTTAATGAGCATAATCACAGGTATTATGTATTGGCTGAGCCTGTGATATCAGATTATGAATTTGATATGCAGCTCGAAAGATTGGCGGCACTTGAAAAGGAATTTCCTGAGTTCCTGCAACCTGATTCGCCCACCCAGCGTGTCGGAGGAACTATAACTTCTGAATTCACATCCGCAAGGCATACTTATCCGATGTTATCGCTTTCAAATACGTATTCGGAAAGTGAACTGCGTGATTTTGATGAGCGCGTCAGGAAACTGATCGACGGAAATTATGAATATATCTGCGAACTTAAATTCGATGGTCTTTCCATCAGCCTGACCTATGAAAATGGATTGCTTACCAGGGCATTAACCCGTGGAGATGGCGAAAGAGGCGACGATGTTACCACAAATATAAAAACAATCCGTAGCATACCTTTGCGTTTGATCGGTTCAGGCTATCCTGCATCCTTTGAAGTACGCGGTGAAATTATTCTGCCACGGCCTGGATTTGAAAAAATGAATTCCGAACGTATTGAAATAGGCGAAAACCCATTTGCCAATCCACGAAATGCAGCTGCCGGAAGTCTTAAATTGCAGGATTCGGCTGAAGTGGCACGCCGTCCGCTGGATGGATATATGTATTATGCCTTAGGCGATTCACTTACGTTTACAACCCATCAGCAAAGTTTGCAGACCCTTGCCTCATGGGGATTTAAGATTTCGGATAAAACAGCTCTCTGCCACAGCATGAATGAAGTGATCGCTTTTATCAACAGGATGGCCCGCGAACGTGATACGTTAACCTTTGATATTGATGGAATCGTAGTTAAAGTTAATTCTCTTGAACAACAACAGGCGCTGGGCTTCACTGCCAAATCTCCCCGTTGGGCCATTGCATACAAATACAAGGCCGAACAGGTAACAACGCAGCTACTGTCAATTGATTACCAGGTGGGGCGCACAGGGGTTGTAACTCCGGTTGCGAACCTTAAACCGGTTCAGCTTGCGGGAACCGTTGTAAAGAGAGCAAGTCTGCACAATGCAGATATTATTGCAAAACTCGATGTTCGCGAAGGTGATTATGTTTTTGTGGAAAAGGGCGGCGAAATTATCCCTAAGATCATTGGCGTCGATTACAGTAAACGCGATATGTTTGCCGAACCCGTTGTTTTCATTGAAACCTGTCCCGAATGCGGTACCAAACTCGAACGGCAGGAAGGAGAAGCGGGAAACTTTTGCCCGAATGAAGATCATTGCCCACCTCAGATCAAGGGCAAGCTCGAGCATTTTATCCATCGTAAAGCCATGAATATTGATAGCCTTGGTGAAGGTAAAATTGAAATACTTTATGATAATAAATTAGTTAGCGATGTATCTGATCTTTACAATCTTACGTACGATTCTATTCTCGGACTTGAAAAGATATTTAAAGGGACCGATGGCGCAAAAGATAAAAAACTGAGTTTTAAACAAAAAACGGCGGAAAATATTATTAACGGCATACAGGCTTCGAAATCTGCACCTTTCGAAAAAGTTCTTTTTGCAATCGGAATAAGATACGTAGGAGAAACGGTTGCTCGTAAACTTGCATTACATTTCAAAAACATAGATGCCATAATGGCTGCCGGCACTGATGAACTGATAGAGGCTGAGAATATAGGTGAAAAAGTAGCCGAAAGCATCCATACATTTTTTCGTAATCCCGCGAATCGTATTTTAATTGATAAACTGAAGGCTGCAGGGCTGAATATGATTGCTGAAAAACAAGCAGATCTGCTTTCATCAAATCTTGCAGGTAAGAGTATTGTTGTCTCCGGATCATTCGGGTCGTCAAAACGGCGAAAGGATCTGGAAGAAATGGTAATCATGCATGGTGCCAAATTGGCAGGAGGGGTAACCTCTAAAACCGATTTTGTGGTTGCAGGCGAAAATATGGGTCCGGAGAAGAAGCAGAAAGCCCTGAAGCTTGGAATTCCCGTACTCACAGAGATTGAATTTCTGGATATGTTAAAATAATTTCACTTTTTGGATTGCTTTTTGTGTCTGATAATTAGGTAGATGATGATTTGATATTTCTGCTTTTAGTATCATCGCGGATTTAAATAATTATTTTCCTTTCATTAAAGTAATTCATATGGCTCTTCCAATAAAAGAAATAGAAAATACATTTACCGGTTTGTGTAACCTCGTATATGCAAACAGGCTAAAGGAAGCTCTTAACCAGATAAGTGTGCTGATTGAGGAAATGCATGTGGCTGATTTTACTTTGCAATATGAGGATATAAATCAGACTTACAGGATGCTGCTGGAATATAATTTCCGTGGAGTGCCTGATCCGGAACGAAATACTATTTTCGGGAAACTGAAAGTTTCGCTCCTCGAGTTAGCTGACAGAGTTCGTCAGCATGCTTTTGCCCAAACCGGCATGCACATCTACCAGCTGAAATCGCGTATTGAAACTGAAAAAGAAATAGCCAAGGAAGAAGCCACCCGGAAGATTGACAATTATTCTTTCGAGCTGGAATTTGCCAGGTTGCTGAGCGATTCGGATTTGTCGGCTCAAAAATCCGATAGTGTTGCTCTGCCCTCAATTTCACCGAAACTGTTCCAGTTGATGTGGCTTACCGATAAGTATACCGAAACTGATCTGCTTCTGATAAAAGCGATCAGGGAATCAGTTTCGTTGCCCTGGTACGAAAAATGCCTTGCTGTTAGTGCGATAACCCTAAGTCTGATTAACTGCTTTGATAAGGAGAAATTTGCAGTTCTCTGCGAATTTTATGATGACCGCCAGCCGCAGGTGTGGCAAAGAGCATTCACCGGACTCATCGTAGCTGTATTTATTTATAATCAGAGGCTTGAACTTTATCCAACTGTGCGAACACAATTCGCCCGTTATAGCGGCGATGAGGTTTTCACTGCCGATCTCAATAATTTTCTTTTACAAATCTTAAAATCACTTGAAACAGAGAATATTACCCGGAAATTCAGGGAGGAAATTCTACCTGATGTTCAGAAGTTCGAATCAAAGATTCGTGAAAAATTAGATATCGACAATCTGATTACAAATGAACTTATAGAAGATAAGAATCCGGATTGGGAGCAGATATTCGAGGATAGCCCGGACTTACTGAATAAAATTGAAAAGATGTCGGAAATGCAGATGGAGGGCCTCGACTTGTTTATGGGCACTTTTGCCATGCTCAAGAATTTTGATTTTTTTAGGGAGATTTCCAATTGGTTCCGCCCGTTTTACAAGGAAAATGAAACGGCTCAAAATTCAGTAAGTGATGAAATAGAGGGGAAGTTGGATTTTATGGCCGGGCTCCAGGATTCTTTTTATATCTGTAATTCCGATAAGTATTCATTCTGTTTTAATGTCAGGAATCTTCCGTCAGAACAAGGTCGAAATATTATCAGCCTTTTTAATATGGAGTCGGAAAGTATGCGCGAAATTTCGAACGAAGATGGCTTGTTAAATAAAC